>NZ_AFAL01000441.1 GCF_000193225.1 Verminephrobacter aporrectodeae subsp. tuberculatae At4
GGGGATCGAGCGCATGCAGTCCCGGGTCAGGCGGCTCAGTCCAACTGCGCAGATGTCTTGAGAAATTGCACGAAGCCCTGGTCGGCGTAAGCGGCCGGAGGCAGGTCGTCGGTCAGCAAAGCGGCGTCCACCTCGGCCACGTCGTGCGCGCTGCACTCGTCCTGCGCCATGTTGATGAACACCAGACCCACCACCAAAGCCAGCAGCGGAACGGCCGAGACCAGCGCACCCCACCAGCCGCCGCGGCCCAGCGTGGCGTAGCCGCCGGCATGGACGATCGTGTCAGCGGGGGCCGTGCGCCAGGCCGGGGCCACCGGCAGGCGCCTGGCCAGCGCCTGCACGCGCGCTGCGCGCAGGCGCTCGGAGATCTCATACGGCAATTCATCGATGCCGCCAGACAGGCGTGCCGTGACGCGCAGCGCAAAGCGCTCCGCCGCTGCAGCCGATGCGGGTACCGAGGGGGTTTGTACCGTGTTCTTCATGGTGCGATTCCTTTTGCCTTCAGTGCCTTGCCAAGGGTTTGGACGGCGCGAAAGCAATGCGTTTTCACACTGCCCTCGGAGCAACCCATGGCGGCCGCCGTTTCTGCAATATCCATTTCTTCCCAGTAACGCAATAGAAATGCCTCCCGTTGACGGGGAGGCAGCTGAGCGATCTCCGCTTCGATCCCGCGCAGGATCTGCGCCCGCCGGGTGGTATCTTCCGCGCTTTCCGTCTTGTTGTCGCCATCCGGTCCGCAATAGGCTTCGAGCAGATCAAAATCTGTTCCATCTTCGCCCGTTCCGACAAAATCGCCCATGCTCGAAAACAGTGCATTGCGGCTTTTCTGGCGGCGAAACCAGTCCAGGGTGCAGTTCGACAGGATGCGCTGATACAGCATGGGCAGTTCGGCTGCCGGCTTGTCTGCGTAATGCTGCACCAGCTTGAGCATGCTGTCTTGCACGATGTCGAGCGCCGCTTCCTCATTGCGTACATGGTAGATCGAGCGCTTGAAGGCGCGCCTTTCCACGCTTTTGAGGAAGTCGGAGAGTTCTTGTTCGGTTGCCAAGACGGGTTAGCCCGGGACGGTGCCAGGAGCCCCCAGAAAATGCGACCATCCGGCACGGTAAATGCCGCCGATTATCGCACCCGGCGGTGTCTCTCGCGGTTCCAAAAAGTCCGCCTGACGTGCGCTCGTGGCGTTTGCGCTGCACATTCCACCGGATCCCCCGGCGGGGTCTGACGGGCGCCTTCCGGGGGGTGGAGAAGCGCGCAAAAGGCGGGAAAATCCGACGACACCCCGCCCCCCATTCGCCGCTGCGCGGCATGAACCGCCCTCCCATGAACCTGCGCCAGACCCTCGACTGCCTGCCCCGCGACGCCCGGGACACGCTCTGGCTGCTGTTCGTCATCGCCTGGGTCATCGCCCCGCAGGCCGGCATCCTGCCGCTGTGGGCCGGCCTGCTCGCCGCGGGCCTGCTGCTGTGGCGCGGCTGGCTGGCCTGGACGGGCCGCCCGCTGCCCGGGCGCTGGACGGTGGGAGCGCTGCTGGTGCTGGCCGCGGTGGGCGCCCTGTTTACCTACCGCACCATCCTCGGTCGCGACGCCGGGGTGACGCTCATCGTGGTGCTGCTGGCGCTGAAGATGCTGGAACTGCGCGCGCGGCGCGATGCCCTGGTGGTGTTTTTCCTGGGCTTTTTCACGATGCTCAGCAATTTCTTCTTCTCGCAATCGCTGAGCACGGCGGCCGCCATGCTCGTGGCCCTGCTCGGATTGTTGACGGCCCTGGTCAACGCGCACATGCCGGTGGGCCGCCCGCCGCTCATGCAGGCGTTTCGCATCGCGGGTGCAATGGCCCTGCTGGGCGCCCCCATCATGGCCGCGCTGTTCATGCTGTTTCCGCGCATGGCGCCGCTGTGGGGCGTTCCCGGCGACACCATGGCGGGGCGCAGCGGCTTGTCCGGGGTGCTGAAGGTGGGCAACATTGCCGAATTGGCGCTCGACGACAGCGTGGCGCTGCGCGTGCGCTTCGACGACCTGGCCGCCCCACCGCAGAGCGAGCTGTACTTTCGCGGCCCCGTGTTCGGCAGCTTTGACGGGGTCGAGTGGCATGCGCTGACGTACCGCGGCGCCCCGCCCTCCGGCGCCGCAGCCAACCTGCGGGTGCACGGCGCGCCCGTGCGCTACGAGGTGACCCTGGAGCCGCATCAGCAGCCGTGGTTGCTGCTGCTCGATGCAGCCGTCGACAAGCCCGTGCTCGCAGGAATGGAGAGCTCCATGACGCAGGACCTGCAGTGGCTCGCGAACCGGCCCATCACCGACATGCTCCGCTACCGGGCCCAGAGCTACACCGGGTTCACGTACGGCCCCGATACGCTGACCGCCAGCCTGCGCGCCTACACCGAACTGCCCGCGGGCTTCAACCCCCGCACGTGGGCGCTCGCCCGGCAGATGCGCAGCGAGTTGCAGACCGCCCCCGGCTCCACGCGGGACAGCGCCTGGGCGCTGGTGCAGGCCGCGCTGACCCGCCTGCGCACAGGCGGATACGTCTACACGCTGGAGCCCGGCGTGTACGGACTGCACGGCGCCGACGAATTCTGGTTCGACCGCAGGCAGGGCTTTTGCGAGCACATTGCCGCGGCCTTCGTGGTGCTCATGCGCGCACTGGAGATCCCGGCGCGCATCGTCACCGGCTACCAGGGCGGCGACCGCAACCCCGTGGACGGCTTCTGGACGGTGCGCCAGAGCGACGCCCACGCCTGGGCCGAGGTCTGGATCGCCGGGCGCGGCTGGGTGCGGGTGGACCCCACCAGCGCGGTATCACCCGGGCGCACCGGCGCCTTCGAGCGCCTGCGCACGCCGCGGGGCGCCTTTGCCACGGCCGTGGACACGGTCATCAGCCCGGGCCTGGTGCACAGCCTGCGCGCCGTCTGGGAGGCGGCGAACAACCGCTGGAACCAGTGGGTGCTCAACTACACGCAGAGCCGCCAGCTCGACCTGCTCAAAGCGCTGGGTTTCGCGTCGCCGGACTGGCAGGATCTGACCATGGTGCTGGGCATTCTGATCGCCGCTGCGGCCCTGGGGGCCATGGCCTGGAGCCTGTGCGAGCGCAACCGGCAGGACCCGTGGCTGCGGCTGCTGGCGCGCACGCGCCAGCGCCTGGCGCACGCCGGCCTGGCGCTGCCCGAGACGCTGCCGCCGCGCGCCATCGCGCAGCAGGTGCGGGACCGATTCGGGGCGCGCAGCGCAGCGCTTGCCGATTGGCTGCTGCGCCTGGAGCGCCTGCGCTACGCGCCGCGCGCCGAAACCGGGTTGCACCAGCTGCGGCGCGAGTTCCGCAGGCTGCCCTGGCCCGCGGCGCCGAAATCCTGAAAGCCCCCAAGCCCCGCAGCGCGCTCCTCCCGGCAGCCGTCTCTCAGAGCACGCCGTCCAAGAGCATCACATCCACGGGATCGCCCACGGCCACAGGGCCCTGGTCGTGGTGCAGCACGATCAGCCCGTTGGCCTGGACCATGGAACGCAGAACGCCCGAGCCCTGGTTGCCCGTGGTGCGCACGTGCAGCGTTCCGTCCGGTGCCGTGCTGACGCTGCCGCGCTGGTACTCGGTGCGGCCGGCTTTCTTGCGCAGGGCCTCGGTGCTGATGGCGCGCAGCAGGGGCGGGGCGGGGCGTGTGCAAGCCATCATGCGCAGCAGGGCCGGGCGCACGAACGCGAGAAAGGTCACCATCACCGCGACCGGGTTGCCGGGCAGGCCAAACAGCAGCGCGGCGCCGGGATCCGGGGCGGCAGCATCCTCCTGCTGGCCTGCGGGGCGTGATGCCCGCGCGCGCGCGATGCGCCCCACGGCCATGGGGCGGCCGGGCCGCATGGCAATGCGCCAGAAGGCCATGTCGCCGAGCTGCTGCATCATGGCGCGCATGTGGTCGGCCTCTCCCACGCTCACACCGCCGC
>NZ_AFAL01000440.1 GCF_000193225.1 Verminephrobacter aporrectodeae subsp. tuberculatae At4
CGCCTGTACGCCTACATCAGCGCGCACCCGGGCGTGCGCTTCGTCACGCTGGACGAAATGGCCGACGACTTTGCGCGCCGCGAACCGGCGCCGGGGACTTGACGCCAGGCCCGGTCCATGTGCGCGCTATGTGGCGTTCTGGGTGGCGCGGCCGATTGGAGCCGCCCGCAGTCCGGGATCGGGCGCGAGCGGCCCGCACGCGCCGAGCGGGCGCGCATGGTTGCGCTGCTCGACCGCATCGCGCGCACCCGCAGCGTGCGCATCAGCGACTGGCAGGGCTGCGCGTACCTGGTCAGCGGCGCCACCGGCGGGCAGGAGCTGGCCGAATCGCTCGCGCAGGTCTGGTTCGCGCTCGATCGACGCAGCGGCGCCGCCATCGACCCGCTCGCGCCGCAGTGGCTGGACCCGCCGCCCGCGCCTGACGGAGGCGGCTGATGGACCACCGGCTGCCGGTGAACGTGCTCACGGGGTTTCTCGGCTCGGGCAAGACGAGCTTGCTGAACCGGCTGCTGCGCGACCCGGCGTTCGCCAACAGCGCGGTGCTGATCAACGAGTTTGGCGCCGTCGGCATAGACCACCACCTGGTCGAAGCGGTCGATGGCGACCTGGTGCTGCTGGCCTCGGGCTGCGTCTGCTGCACGATCCGCGGCGACCTGCGCGCGGCGCTGCAGCGCCTGCTCGGGCGCGCGGCGACGGCGCCATTCACCCGGCTGCTGATAGAGACCACCGGGCTGGCCGACCCGACGCCGGTGCTCGCCACCGTGATGCACGACCCGGTGCTGCGCCAGCACTTGCGCGCCGCGAACGTGCTCACCACGGTGGACGCCGTGCACGCCCAGGGGCAGCTCCAGCGCCATGCGCAAGGCCGCAAGCAGGTGGCCGTCGCGGACCGGCTGATCGTGACCAAGTCGGAGCTCGTCCGCCCCGGGCAGCTGCAATCCCTGCTCCACACCCTCGCGCAGCTGAACCCGGCGGCGCTGGTCTGCCGGGCCACAGCGCAGGCCCTGGACGTGCAGGCGCTGCTCGGCCAGGACATGTTTCAGGAAACCGGCAAGAGCGAGGAACTCGGGCGCTGGCTCGACGCCGCGCGGCAGCGCCGCTACGCGCCGCTGCCGCATGGCGGCGCGCAGGGCGCAATCGCCTCCTTTCTGCTGGAGCCGGGAAACCACGTTGACTGGTTGGCGTTCAGCCTGTGGCTGTCGCTGCTGCTGCATCGCCATGGCGAGCGCGTGCTGCGCGTCAAGGGCCTGCTCCACGTCGATGGCGCGGCAACGCCGGTGGCCATCCACGGCGTGCAGCAGCTGATGCACCCGCCGCAGCACCTGGACCGCTGGCCCGAGGGGCTGCGTGCATCCTGCGTGGTGTTCATCGTGCAAGGCCTTGCGCCCGAACAGGTGCAGGCCTCGTGGCGTGGTTTTCAGCGCTACCTGACGGCGTGATCCCACGTGGCGTGGTGCTTGCTATTTGACCGGGTACCCTGCCGCCGCCGCTGCATGGTCCCTGCCACCGGCCCTGGAGACTCCCATGCCGCGATCCGCCGCCCAGACGACACGCGCCGCGCGCGCTGACCCGCAGGCACCCGCCGTACATACCGGGGGCAGACCGTGTCTGCGCGTGCTGGGCACCGAAATCACCCTGCTCGAGAGCGTGCGCGAGCGCGCCGAGGCCGACCTCGGGATCCGCATCCACTTCGAGCGACTCGACTTTCTCGCCGCGCAGCAGCGCGCTGCCACGCAGACCGAGAGCTACGACGTCTACGACCAGTGCTTCCACAGCCTGGACATCGTCTGGTTCTGGCATGCAATCCAGCCCATAGACCTGCGGCGCATCGCGCTCTGGGCGGAGGTCAGCGACCTGACGAAGATCGGTCGCATCACCCCCGGCGCGCCGCTCGGTTGTGGCGACGCCCCGGTGCGCAAGCTCTACGTGCAAGCCGACGCGACGCTGGGCGCTGCGCAGTCGGAGCGGATCGCGATGCTGCCCGCGGTGCACAACATGGACGCCTTCGCCGTGACCCCGCAGATACGGGCGCTGATGGGCGACGAGATCGGCTGGGGCTGTCTGCTCGACGCCCGCCTGAGCGGCCGCATCGCGCTGGTGGATGAGCCGGCGATCGGGGTCTTCGACGCCGCGCTGGCGGCCCGGTCCAGCGGCGAATTCGAGCCGCGCGACATGGGCAATCTGAGCCTGCGCGAAATCGACCAGCTCATCGGCATCCTGCTCGAACGCAAACGCCGCGGCCACTTCGGCGGATTCTGGAAGACCGCTGCCGACTCGGTGCGCCTGATGCAAGGCGGCATCGTCGGCGGGCAAAGCATCTGGGCCTCGGCGCTGACCGCGCTGGCCGCCGAAGGCGTTCCGGTGATCGAGGTGGTGCCGCGCGAGGGCTACCGCGCCTGGCACGGCGGGATGTGCCTGTCGCGGCAGCTCAAGGGCCGCATGCTCGGCGTGGCCTACGACTATCTGAACTGGTGGCTCTCGGGCTGGCCCGGCGCGGTGATGGCGCGCCAGGGCTGCTACATGGCGGCGCCGGGCAGGGTGCGCGACTGGCTCGCGCCCGCGGAGTGGGACTACTGGTACGAGGGCAGGCCCGCCGCCTGCGACCTGCGCGGCCCCGATGGCCGCGTCGTCGTGCGCGCCGGCGCACTGCGCTCCGGTGGCTCGTACGCGCGCAAGGCGAGCCGGATCGCAGTCTGGAACACCACCATGGACGAACACAACTATCTGGCACGGCGCTGGAGGGACTTCATCGGCGAAGCCATCCCCGCCGGGGCCACCGGACCGCGCTGAGCATGCGCGCACGGGGTCGCCAGCGGACGCCCCGAATCCGGTACCTGGCAGCGCAGTTCCCGCCCCGGACCATTGCTGTCCGCGCAATGGCTGCGTTAATCCCGGAACTTTTATTGCGCTTTTAATCGCGCTTCTTGTAGCACGTGTAATAGCGATTGTAATTGCACTTGTCATTGCACTTGTCATTCTATTCGCACGGGATGGCAGCCCCGTGCGCGCTTCCCGCGCGCGCTGTAATGCAACGAATTGGCCACTGGACCGGAACAAAATGGCGGGGATTTTGTTACATGCTATTTTTTACGTTATAACGGAATTATTCATCGAAGGAATCTCCCATGGGCCAGTACTCCCACTCCACGTACGTAAGCAGCGTCGTCATTCTCATCAGCGACACCTATCTGACCGCCGGGGAAACCATGACGGTGACCTTCATGTTCAACGAACCGCCGTGGTGGGGTCCGTTCGCCAGATTCAGACTCACCCACGGGACCGACAAGGGTGTCCCTATGGATACACCCCATGGCGCTTTGTCCGGCATGAAAAGGGACTCCGACGACACCAAGATCTACACCGTCACATTCACACCGAGTGAGAACACAGGCAAGGCCGTCGGCCGCATCACCCTGGACCTGAACGACATCTTGTATCAGTACGGCACGCGGCCCTGCGGGACCTTCCAGTCCGTGGAGTACACCGTGGACACCCGGTCACCCGACCCGGTCTCCAACCCCCATCTCAACCACGTCAGCATCCGCCTCAGCGACAACGTTGTGAGCAGCCGTGATGAGACCATGACGGTCACTTTCGAGTTCAACGAAGAGCCGTGGTGGCACAGTTTCTCGATCAGCGACGTGAGGGTGTCCCATGGCACGCTGTCCGACTTGACCCAGAACTCCGACAACCACAAGATCTACACCGCCACATTCACACCGACTGAGCACAAGAACCGGGTCGTGGGCCGGATCTCGCTGGACCTGGCCAATCTCAGGGATTCGACGGACGCGGGGAATGATGGCACCGGGGTGTTCGAGTCCGCAGAGTACATCGTGGACAGCATGCCACCGGCGAACGTCACGAACGTCTTCATCCGCCTCAGCGAGGACTATCTGACCGGCGAGGAGATAACGGTCACTTTCGAGTTCGACGAAGGACCGTGGAGCGGGAGTTTCACCCTCACCGATCTGGTGGCGCCCAATGGCGTCTTGTCCAACCTGGTCGTGAACCCGGACAACGACAAGATCTACACCGCCACGTTCACACCGAATGCGAACACGAACCGGTCCGTCGGCCGCATCACCCTGAACCTGATGCATGTCTCGGACGGGCGAAACACGTATGACGAAGGCCATCCGGGCACCGGCGTGCGCCAGTCCATGGAATACACCGTGGACACCATGCCGCGCAACGCGCCGAGCAACCCCGCCCTGAATCGCGTGAGCATCCGCCTGAGCGACACGCTGCTGACCCTGGACCAGGGCATGACCGTGACCTTCGAGTTCAACGGATGGGCGTTGGAGTCGAGTTTCACCGTCAGCGACATCGTGGTGCCCCTTGGCATCTTGCATGACTTGGTCAGGGAGCCGGACAACGCCAAGATCTACACCGTCAAGTTCACGCCGCACAACAAAACGAGCAAGGCCGTAGGCCAGATCACGCTGGACCTGTCCAAGCTCCAGGACAGCGACGGCAATGCGGGCACCGGGGTGTACCAGTCCGCCGAGTTCACCGTGGACAACTTGCCGCCCGCCCGATTCCGCACCGTCAGCATCCGCCTCAGCGACAGCCACCTGACCCCGGGCGAGACCGCGACGGTGACCTTCGAGTTCGACGAAGGGCCGGTGCAGGACAGCTTCACCCTCCCCGACGTGGTGGCGCCGCATGGCCGCTTGTCCAACCTGGTCAGGGCCGCCGACAACGCCCGGATCTACACCGCCACGTTCACCCCGGATGCGAATGTGCACGGGGCCCGCGGCCGCATCACGCTGGACCTGGCGGGCCTCATGGACGAGGCCCGCAACTCGGCCACCGGGGTGTACCAGTCCAGCGAGTACACGATAGAGAACGCTGCGTCCAGCAGCAGCGGGAGCGCCAGGCTGAATCGCGTCGACATCCGCCTGAGCGACTCCTACCTGATCCGGGGCGAGGCCGTGAGGGTGACTTTCGCGTTCAACGTCCCGCTGCCGGATGAGGACTTCATCCGGCACGTGGTCTCGCCCCTGGGCGATCTGTTCGTCCGGGGATGGGACGATACCGAAAGGGTCTGCACCGCCATATTCACCCCGAACGTCACCATGGGCAAGGGCGTGGGCCGCATTTCCCTGGACCTGTCCAAGGTCAAGGATGAGGACGGCAATCCGGGCGCCGGGATGTACCAGTCCGCCGAGTACACCGTGGATACCGTGCGGCCCCAGATCGACCGCATCACGGTCGCCAACACCCACCTGAGTGCCGGCGAAACCGCCACCGTCACCTTTGCTTTCTCCAAGGAAGTCAGCGAAACCAGCCTCAGGGCGGCCTTGGACCTCTCGAATGCCCCGGGCATCCTGGACGCGCCCGTGAGCGCCGACGGCGGCAAAACCTGGACCTCCCTCCTCACGCCCCCGTCCGACACGCGCAACGCCAGCGGCGTGATCCGCGTGAACACCAACAGCCTGCGCGACCCGCATGGCAACGCGGGCCTGGGCGACCCGGTCTCCAGCAACACCTACACCCTGGACACCGTGCGGCCCACGTTGGCCAGGACCGGCCACAGCATCGACGACAACCAACTGGGCATGGGCCATACCGTCCACGCCACCATCAAATTCAGCGAGCCCGTGAAGGGCTTTGACGCCTCCGACGTGATCCTGGCCCCCGGCAGCGGCAGCGTGGGCCAAGTGTCCACCGCCTGGCAGCCCGGGTCCGACGGCAGCAGCGACACCTGGGAGGTGGAGCTCCATGCCCCCGGCGCCGGCGTCACATCGGCGTACAACCCGATCAGCGTGAACCTCGCGGGCGTCAACACCCGCACGGGCAGCGCGGGTTTTCACACCCTGCCCACGGGCCTGAGCTACAGCGTGGACACCGTCCGGCCCACGCTGCTCGGCACGCGCATCAGCTACGGCGCGGGCGAGACCGACACCGTTCTCAAATTCCGCGAAAGCGCGCTGGTCAGCTTCACCTTCTCCGAACCGGTGACGGACTTTGGCCTGAACGACGTGCTGCTGGTGAATGGTCTGCGCGATGGCATGCTGTCGCACTTCACGTCCACCGGCGACGGCAGCGTCTGGACCGCGAACCTGAGCGCGCCGACGCGCAACATCACCTCGTCGAACAACACCTTTCGCGTGAACATGCGCGGCGTGAACGACCGGGCGGGCAACGCGGGCGAGGGGGTGGTTGCCACCGGCGTCAGCTACGACATCGACACCGTCGCCGGGCGCCCCGGCCTGCGCATCACGCTCGCCGACAGCACGCTCACCGTGGGCGAGAGCACCACCGTGACTTTTCACTTCAACGAGGCCGTCACCGGTTTTGACGCGAACGACATCGTGCTCACGAGCGGCAACGGCACGCTGAGCAATCTGGCCGTCGGTGCGGACGGCAAGACCTGGACCGCCACCCTCACGCCCACGGCCAACACCCAGGCCGCGAACAACACCATCCGCGTGGACCTGGCAGGCGTGCGCAACGCCGCGGGCACGGCCGGGGTCGGCAACGTGAGCAGCGCCAACTACGCCGTGGACACCGTGCAACCCATGCTGCGCAGTCTGCTCATCGCGGACCGCCGCCTGGCCGCGAACGAGGAAACCACCATCACCATCACCTTCTCCAAGGCACTGGATCCAGGCAACTTCACGCTGGCGGATTTGGCGATCATCGATCCCCTGACCCAGCAGGAACAGTCGGCCGGCCTGCGGGGAACGCTGTCCAACCTGCGCACCACGGACGGCGGAACCACGTGGCAGGCCACGCTCAAGTCGCCGTCCGCCGACAACACGGCCGGCAACCTCATCGTGCTCAAGCTGCGCGACATGACCGATCTCGTGGGCAACGTGGTCGGCGGGGGCAACGTGAGCGGCGACACGGCGGGGAGGAACTACATCGCCTACGACCAAGCCTATGCCAACGACAGCATCCGGCCCCGGGTGGAGCGGATCAGCGTCACCCACGGGTCCGGTGAGGCGGACAACCGCGTCCTCAGAGCCGGCGAAATCCTCACCCTCAGCATCGTCTTCACCGAACCGGTGACGGGCCTTGACCTCGACGACATCAGCCTCTCCGCCGGCGCCTCCGGTGGCACGCTGTCGAACCTGAACTCCGCCGACGGCGGCACCACCTGGACCGCGACCATCACCGCCCCGGCGTTCCGGACCACCGTGTCCGACGTCCGGCTGACCGTCAGGCTGGGGGCACAGGGAGTCAGCGACCTCGCGGGCAACACGTCCGCCGAGGGAGAGGCCAACACCGACGTCGGGAACCGCTACAGCGTCGACACCACCAACCGCGCGGTCCCGCCCACCGCGACCATCACGCTCGCCGACAACCACCTCATAGTCGGCGAAATCACCACCGTGACCTTTGCCTTCAGCGATCGCGTCAACGACTTCACGGCAGACGACGTCATTCTCAGCAACGCCCACGGCACGCTGGGCGCGCTCACGGCGAACGCCGACGGCAAGACCTGGACGGCGACCTTCAGGCCCGCAGCCAACGTGAACAGCACCGCGAGCACCATCGGCGTGAACCTCGCCGGCGTGACCGACACCGGGGCCGCCGCGGGTGTCGGCCAGGCCAGCAGCGCCAGCTACAGCATCCACACCGTGCGCCCCGGCGCCACGATCACGCTCGACAGCACCAGCCTCACGATGCGCCAGAGCACCACGGTCCGCTTCGCCTTCAGCGAGGCGGTCACGGGCTTCAGCGCGGAGGACGTCGTGCTCAGCGACGCCCACGGCACGCTGGGCCCGCTCACCGCGGATGCCGACGGCAGGACCTGGACGGCGACCTTCACGCCCGCGGCGAACACCGCGAGCACCAGCAACACCATCCGCGTGAACCTCGCGGGCGTGCGCAACGCCGTGGGCAACGCGGGCGAAGGCGACGCCAGCAGCGCGAGCTACACCATCGACACCACGGCCGTACGCCCCACCGCGACCATCACGCTGGCCGACAGCCACCTCACGGCCGGCGAAACCACCACCGTCACCTTTGTCTTCAACAGTCAAGTGAATGGCTTCACGGCAGACGACATCGTGCTCAGCGACGCCAACGGCACGCTGGGCCCGCTCACGGGGAATTCACTCAACACGATCTGGACGGCGACCTTCACGCCCACGGCCCACGTGCAGGACGCGAGCAACACCATTCGCGTGAACCTGGCCGGCGTGACCAACCGCGCAAACCGGACAGGCGTCGGCAGCGCCAGCAGCGCCAACTACCAGATAGACACCGTCGAGCCCACGCTCCCCTACGCCAGCATCACGCTGGCGAACACCGAGCTCAGGGCCGGAGAAACGACGACCGTCAGCTTCCGTTTCAACCAGCCCGTCACCGGCTTCGACGCCAGCGACGTCGTGCTCAGCGACGCCAACGGCACACTGAGCGCGCCCACGGCGAACGCCGAGCGCACGGTCTGGACAGCGACCTTCACGCCCACGGCCAACGTCAACGACGCGGCGAATACCATCCGCGTGAACCTCGCAGGCGTGACTGGCGCCGCAGGCAACGCCGGGGTGGGCACAGTCAGCAGCGCCAACTAC
>NZ_AFAL01000439.1 GCF_000193225.1 Verminephrobacter aporrectodeae subsp. tuberculatae At4
CGGCGCCGGGCTACTGGCTGCTCAGCACCGAATTTGATCAATTCAAGCTTACGGACGAGCACCCGCTCTGGGTACAGGGCAAGGGCTGGACGCAGGCTCAGCACATCACGGACAACGACGTCATTGCCGGCGCAAAGGGCGATGTGCGCGTGCTGGGCAATGAAGCGGTGCACCAACCGCTGCCGGTATATAACTTTAGCGTTGCGAAGACTGCCAATTACTTTGTGGGGGCTGGTGCGATATGGGCACATAATTCGGACTGTGATATCTCGATTCTTACAAAGGCATGGGCAAAACTGACGCCCCATGAAAAGGGGTTTATGGGGGAGAAGGCGGTTTTTGATGCTCTGACAGCAAAAGAAAAAGGGTTTGAACCTTTTGGAGGCAGCTTTAATTTTGATATGAAAAATCAGAATCCGGCGGATGCCATCAAGAACTGGCGCGGTAGACACGGTATTGATGGAATTTACAGAAGAAAAGTCAAGGATGAAAATGGAAATGAACATTACGAGTATGTGCTTGTAGAATCCAAGGCGACAGGTGGTTCGAAAAATGAAATACCGGATGACATTGTCGCGAAACTGGACATGACAAAAGAGAATGGTCGCCAGATGAGCAGGAAATGGATTGAAAACCATCTTCAGGACATGGTTAAAAGTAAAAAGATAAGCAAAAATGATATGAATGATATATTAAGTGGATTGGATAATGGATCAACCAAGAGAATTTACGCTCAAAAAGATGCCAATGGATCGACATATCACGAGATTAAAGACGTGATGAAAAATGGAAAACTTGATGAAGAACAAGTGCGAGTTAGCAATGCAATTTGGAGTCCATGATGTGGGATGAAAAAAGACCGATGCGCGATCCAGGCGCAACCGACAAAGCATTTTATAATATTAAATTGGAATATATTTTCGATAGACGGATGCATTTACTTGAAGATAACGGATATACAGATGAAATTCTTATGAGATTTCATTATGAAAGATTTAGAGAAATTGCAGAATATATGTTGTATCTATATGGAGCGGGAGCGTCTCTTGTGGATATCTCGAATTATTTCGATGACGAAGGCTGGCCTGATTACAGGCGCTCTGCTGAGTTTATAAAACTAAGACCGCTACCAGATGGCAAGCCTCGACATCCAGGCTACTTGTCCGTGGATGAGTCCCCATTGAGATCGAGAAGGATTATCTTTTTTATAGCCTTTCTTGTCTGTATGGACAAGTCATCAGATCGATTGCATGATTATAAATGCTGGATGCATGTTGAAATTCCATGCCGGTTGATCGACGTTCTGCTCAAATCATTTATTCCAAAATATCCATATCTGGTGGACTATGAAGTCAGTAGCGAGCTTAGAAATTATCGTGAATGGTGGATGACACCCTTGCTCGATGCACTGGCGCAGCTTCCGGAGCAGCGCCCAGCGGCGTTGGCTGCGCATATGGGCAACTGGTGCCGGCTGATGCGCCCACTAGGGTGGAAGCCCAAGCACGCGCGCGGTAAGTCTTATTTCTTTTGCGATTTTGCGTTTGAAGTCGCGCTGGCCGTATGCGCCTACGATATTGACGACAGCAGTTTCCGCGACCATCCACATTACCCGCGCGATCTGGTCGATCACTACCGCGAACATATCCGCCATATCCGCGACGCCTGGCGCGCCGAGGGCGTGGGAGCGAGCGTTGAACTGTTTCCATCCGCGCCGCCCAAGCGCATCGATTTGGCCCAGTCCAAGCGCAAAAATTTTGCCCGCTGGGTGGAATTGGCCTGCGACGGCTACGACGATGCCGTCGAAGACGTGCTAAAGACCATGGGCAAGCCGCGCAAGGTCGAGAACCTCTTCGGACTGCTCGAAGCTTTGGCGGGTCTCGGCCACGCCATCCAGGCCGATATCAAGGACGATGACAGCTTGGGCTGCCAGGCGTCCGACCTGAGCGACGCGCGCGGCATCGGCCCCTTCGAAGCGCCAGCGAGCGACCCGCCCGAAGGCCCGGGGCGCTGCATGGCAATCCTGCGTGCCTTGGCAGCCTGGGTGGCACCGCGCGGCTACCGGATGATCGATCTGGACGACGAAGACGACGCCTGGCACGCCGTGCTGGTCCGGGCCGAATACCACGAGGAATTCCTGGCGCTTAGCCGCTCGCTGGGCCTGCGCACGCGCACGCCGGAGCAGGTTTACGAAGACTGATGGCGGGCAAGATATTTTGATTTCCACATGCACGAGGACTTTTCATCATGATCAACAGTTTGTTTAATCTCTTTAAAAAAGCGGTCAGGACGGAGCCGCCAAAGCAAGCAACAAAGTCTATGAAAGGCAGTTTCAACCCGGATAGCAGAAAAAATCCCACAGGGGCTTTCAGTGAATGGAGCGGAAAAAATGTCATTGATGGTCTATACAGGAAAAATACCGGGCTTAAAGATGGGGACGGGGACTATATTTATACTTATGTACTTTTGGAATCCAAGGCAACAGGCGGTACGAAAAATGGAATACCAGATGATACTGTCGCGAAACTGACCATGACCAAGCATAGTGGCCGTCAGATGAGCATCAAGTGGATATCAAATCATCTTGAGGATATGGTTAGAAAAGGAGAAATGAGCCAGAAGGAGAAGAATGCAATCATCCGTGGATTCATGAGTGGATCGGTAAAAAGAATTTATTCCCAAAAAGATGCCGATGGAACGACATGCCATGAAATCAAGGATGTAATAAAACCGGATAACATCGTTAATGACGAACAAGTACGAGTAACCAGTGTTGCGTGGAAACCATAAACGAAATAAAGCGAAGGAGTTAAAAATGATGCGAAATCCAGATGCAAATGCAGATGATAAAGTATTTTGCGACGGAGAATTGGAGTCTCTTGCCAGCCGGTTTGGGCGTACGTGGGAAAATGAAAACTACACGGATGAAATTCTTGTAAATTTTCATTCTTGCATATTTGGGGAGGTTGTGGATTACATGAAGCGCCTATATGACAGAGGGGATTATCTTGCAGATATCTGGAATTTTTTTGAGAAAAAAGGTTGGCCCGATTATCTGTATTCTGCAGAATTTATCAGATCCAGGCCATTGCCAAATGGCGAGCTGCGCTGGGCGGCGAATCGCTTGCATGTGGGTGAGTCATCGTCGAGAGAGCTTTTGTTTTTCATTACCATTTTGGTCTGCATGGATCATTCTCCGGAACGTTTGCACAATTATAAAAACTGGTTGAATGTTAACCTCCCATGCCGAATGATGGACGTTCTTATAAAATCATTCATCCCGGGATATCCATACTTGCCAAAGTATGAAGTCAGCAACTACCGTGAATGGTGGATGACGCCCTTGCTCGATGCATTGGCGCAGCCTCCGGAGCAGCGTCCAGCGGCGCTGGCGGCGCATATGGGCAACTGGCACCGGCTGATGCGTCCGTTGGGTTGGAGGCCCGAGAACGAGCGCAAAAAGTTTTACCATTTCCGCGATTTTGCGTTTGAAGTCGCGCTGGCCGTATGCGCCTACGATATTGACGACAGCAGTTTCCGCGAGCATCCCCATTACCCGCGCGATCTGGTCGATCATTACCGCGAACATATCCGCCATACCCGCGACGCTTGGCGCGCCGAGGGCGTGGGCGCGGACGTTGAACTGTTTCCATCCGCGCCGCCCAGGCGCATCGATTTGGCCCAGTCCCAGCGCAAAAACTTCGCCCGCTGGGTGGAACTGGTCTGCGACGGCTATGACGATGCCGTCGAGGACGTGCTGAAGACCATGGGCACGCCACGCCAGGTCGAGAATTTCTTTGAACTGCTTAACGCGCTGCAAGATGCGGGTCACGCCATCCAGGCCGATATCAAGGACGATGACAGCTTGGGCTGCCAGGCGTCCGACCTGAGCGACGCACGCGGCATCGGCCCCTTCGAAGCGCCGGCAAGCGACCCGCCCGAGGGCCCGGGGCGCTGCATGGCAATCCTGCGTGCCTTGGCCGCCTGGGTGGCACCGCGCGGCTACCGGATGATCGATCTGGACGACGAAGACGACGCTTGGCACGCCGTGTTGGTCCGGGCCGAATACCACGAGGAGTTTCTGGCGCTTAGCCGATCGCTGGGCCTGCGCACGCGCACGCCGGAGCAGGTCTACGAGGACTGATGGCGGGCAAGATATTTTGATTTCCACATGCACGAGGACTTTTCATCATGATCAACAGTTTGTTTAATCTCTTTAAAAAAGCGCTCAGGACGGAGCCGCCAAAGCAGGTGTCGCTGCGCGAGCAATTGGTGCCGCGCATCAGGCACGTGAGTTTTCTCAAGATACTGCAAGAGCACGGCGTTCCCGAGCAGCAGCAACCCGTGACCACGGCGCTGTGCGGGGAGTTGCTCGTGAGCTACGCCTTTGACCTGCCGGATCAATTCATCATGGCCTCACCGTCCCAGCTGGAACAAGCCGGTATTGCCGTCTCCGAGGTGCCTGCGCTGGCTTTGTGGAATCTGGCACGGCTGATGCCGCGGACTGAGCATTTTGACAAGCAGGGCTGCATGGTGGTGCGCACGGGCGGGGAACTGGAGGCCACGCTGCTGTTGCTCGACACCTTCATGGAATATATGCATGTCAACAGCCTGGGCAAGGAAATCGTGGCCGCAGTGCCGCGACGCGACTGCCTGCTGCTGTGCGACGCCAGGAACGCCGGGGCGCTCGCGGAGTTGGGCAGCCTGGCGGAGAAAATCTTCACCGAAGCGCAGGACGCCCACGCCCTCTCCGCGCAGAAAATGCTGCGCCGTGATGGCCGCTGGGAACTGTTTACGGGGCATTGAGCCTGGCACAGGGAGTACACAGTGACGATCAGCTATATCTTGGGAAATCTGTTGGGGCGTGCGCTGGTGAGCTACGCCATCGTGTGGGCCGTCTGCGTGCTGGCCTGCCGCTTTCGTTGGCGCGCGGCATGGCGCAGTTCGGTGCGCTGGTACAGCGGGCTCGCGGTGCTCGTGCTGACGCTGCTGGGCATGGGCGGCGCCCTGGTGCGCCAGGGAGCGGTGCTGTGACGGCCGCCGCATGCAGCAGGCGCCGCCGCCGGGTCATGGGCGCCACCGCACTGGCGCTGCTGGGTGTATCGGCGCAGGCGCAGAAACAGAAACAAGAACCGGCGCGCGCGCTGCGCGAAATGCAAATCCATCGCGTGGAGCCGTTGGGTCTGGAGATATGGGTGGAAAACCAGCCCCCCTGGGAAACCAAGTCCACGGCCCAGCCCCATCCCGAATTTACGGCGCAGAGCCCGGAAAATTATTTTCCGCCGACCGTCATGACCTATACGAGCTGGCCCAAGGAGCGCGTGGCGCAGAAGGACCTGGAGCAGGTCGCCACATCCGCGATCCGCAGGGCCAGCCAGAACTTTGGCCTGAACCTGGGGCAGAGCCGCGGCCTGTCGCCCGTGGCGGCGAGCTACGGCGTGCTGCAAGGGTTTGAGGCCGATTTTGCCGGCACGGGCAATGGCCAGGAGTTGGACGTGAAGATTTTCATTGGCCACACGCCAGGGCGTTTTCTGGTGGTCTTGCTGGTCTACACCCAACGGGGAAAGCTGGGCCAACTGGGCGAGGTCGTGCGCCGTGCCTGGGGGAAACTCAAGTACCTCGGTGCATGACGCGTGCACCTGCATGGACTGGGTCCAGCATGGCCCACGCCAAGCGCGAATGGCAATGGTGGATCGGGCGGAGCGCCGGAATGTTTTTGACGACACAAATACGGCGCTCCCTGCTCTGGCTGGTGCTGGTATTGGCGCTTGCGCAATTGCATCCGCAAGCGGCACGGGCGCAAGCCAGCACGCCCGCGCAGGAAAGCGGGGGCATTGCCTGGAAAACCTGCACGCCCCCGGCCCTCTGCTTTGCGGACAAGGAGTCCCGCCAGCAGTGGGCCGCCAAGAACGACTGCAAGTTTCTCGAAGACGTCTGCGAAGGCACGCCCCCGGGACAGGACAACAAGGGAGCCAAGGACGAGGACCGGGGATTCTGGGGACCGATGTGGGACGAGGTCAAGGGGGCCCTGGTCTACGGCTACGAATTCGTCAAGGGACTGGTGCACGGCCTCAAGGAGCAGGTCACTGACCTGTGGGATATGGTCAGCGACCCGGGCGAGGTCATTCGCGGCTTGGTTGAACTGGGCAAGGCCTTCTTCAATGACTTCGAGGGCACTTTGAAAATGCTTGCCGAATTATTGGGTCAGGAGACGATAGACACCATCAAACGCGCAACCCAGTGCGGCGCCTACGATTTGGGCAAGGTGGTCGGCCAATACGTGAATCCCGGCACCGTGGTCAAGCTGGCCGTCAAATTGGCCAAGTACGGCGGCAAACTGGCCGATGCGGTCAAACACACCAAGCGCGACCTGGGCTGCGCAAGCTTTGCCGCAGCCACCCTCGTGCTGACCCCGCAGGGCATGCAGCCAATCGAGAAGATTCGCATAGGCCAGCAGGTGCAGTCACGCCATGAGCGCTTGTTTACCGAAGCACCGCAAGCGGTCACCAACACCTTTGCGCGCACGGCGCCGGGCTACTGGCTACTCAGCACCGAATTTGACCAATTCAAGCTCACGGACGAGCACCCGCTCTGGGTACAGGGCAAGGGCTGGACGCAGGCCCAGCACATCACGGACAACGACGTCATCGCCGGCGCGCAGGGCGATGTGCGCGTGTTGGGCAATGAAGCCATCCACCAACCGCTGCCGGTGTACAACTTCAGCGTCGCGAAGACCGCCAATTACTTTGTGGGGTCGGGTGCGGTATGGGCGCATAACGCGAGCTGTGATCCCGCAATTTATACCAAGGCATGGACAAAACTGACGCCCCATGAAAAGGGGTTTAAGTGGGAGGTGGAGGTTTTCGAGCACATGACAACAGCAGGCTATGAGCCTATGAAAGGCAGTCTTAACCCGGTTGGCAAGACTCCCCAAGAGGCTTTCAGTGAATGGAGCGGCAAACAGGACATCGATGGTCGTTACAGGAGAAGCACTGGAATTAAAGATAAAGACGGGGACTATATTTATGAGTATGTACTTGTCGAATCCAAGGCAACGGGTGGTGCGAAAAATGGAATACCAGATGACACTGTTGCGAAACTGACCATGACCAAAAATACTGGTCGTCAGATGAGTACTAAGTGGGTATCAAATCATCTTGATAAGTCGGTTGAAAAAGGAGAAATGAGCGATAAGGAGAGGAATGCAATCATCAGTGGACTCAAGAGTGGGGGATTGACAAAAAGAATTTATGCTCAAAAAGATGCCAATGGATCGACATACCATGAAATCAAAGATGTAATTAACCCAGATAAAAAAATTAATAGCGAGCAAGTACGAGTTACTAATACTGCGTGGAAACCACAAAAGAAATGAACCAAAGGAGTAAAAAATGATGCGAAATCCAGATGCAAATGCAGATGATAAAGTATTTTGCGACGGGAAACTGGAATCTCTTGCCGGTCAGTTGAGGCGTGCGTGGGAAAATGAAAATTACACGGATGAAATTCTTATAGAGTATCATGCTTGTACATTTGAGATTGTTGTGGAGTACATGAAGTACCTATATGAAAGAGGGAAGCCTCTTGCAGATATCTTGAATTACTTTGAGAAAAAAGGCTGGCCCGACTATCTGTATTCTGCGGAATTTATCAGATCCAAGCCATTGCCAAATGGCGAACTGCACTGGGCGGCGCATCGCTTGCATGTGGGTGAGTCATCGTCGAGAGAGATTTTGTTTTTCATTGCCTTTCTGGTCTGTATGGATCATTCGCCGGAGCGTTTGCACAATTATAAAAACTGGTTGAATGTTCTACTCCCATGCCGAATGATGGACGTTCTTATAAAATCATTCATCCCGGGATATCCATACTTGCCAAAGTATGAAATCAGCAACTACCGTGAATGGTGGATGACCCCCTTGCTTGACGCACTGGCGCAGCCACCGGAGCAGCGCCCAGCGGCATTGGCGGCGCATATGGGCAACTGGTGCCGGCTAATGCGGCCGTTGAATTGGAGGCCCAAGAACGAGCGAAAAAAGTTTTACCACTTTTTCGATTTTGCGTTTGAAGTCGCCCTGGCCGTATGCGCCTACGATATTGACGACAGCAGCTTTCGCGACCATCCCTATTACCCGCGTGATCTGGTCAATCACTACCGCGAACATATCCGCCATACCCGCGACGCCTGGCGCGCGGAGGGCGTGGGCGCGGGCGTTGAACTGTTTCCATCCGCGCCGCCCAGGCGCATTGATCTGGCCCAGTCCAAGCGCAAAAACTTTGCCCGCTGGGTGGAACTGGTCTGCGACGGCTACGACGATGCCGTCGAGGGCGTGCTAAAGACCATGGGCAAGCCCCGCAAGGTCGAGAACCTCTTTGGGCTGCTCAACGCGCTGCAAGATGCCGGCCACGCCATCCAGGCCGATATCAAGGACGATGACAGCTTGGGCTGCCAGGCGTCCGACCTGACCGACGCGCGTGGCATGGGCCCCTTTGAAGTGCCGGCAAGCGACCCGCCCGAGGGCCCGGGGCGCTGCATGGCAATCCTGCGCGCCCTGGCCGCCTGGGTGACACCGCGTGGCTACCGGATGATCGATCTGGACGACGAAGATGACGCTTGGCACGCCGTGCTGGTCCGGGCCGAATACCACGAGGAATTCCTGGCGCTTAGCCGCTCGCTGGGCCTGCGCACGCGCACGCCGGAGCAGGTTTACGAAGACTGATGGCGGGCAAGATATTTTGATTTCCCCATGCACAAGGACTTTTCATGATCAACAGTTTGTTTAATCTCTTTAAAAAGGCGGTCGGGACGGCGCTGCCCAAGCAGGTGTCGCTGCGCGAGCAATTGGTGCCGCGCATCAGGCATGTGAGTTTTCTCAAGATGCTGCAAGAGCACGGCGTTCCCGAGCAGCAGCAACCCGTGACCACGGCGCTGTGCGGGGAGTTGCTCGTGAGCTACGCCTTTGACCTGCCGGAGCAATTCACCATGGCCACACCGCCCCAACTGGAACGAGCCGGTATTGCCGCATCCGAGGTGCCTGCGCTGGCTTTGCGGAATCTGGCGCGGCTGATGCCGCGGACGCGGTTTTTTGGCAAGCAGGGCTTTATGGCGGTGTACACGGGCGGGGAACTGGAGGCCACGCTGCTATTGCTCGACGCCTTCTGGGAGCATATGCAAGCCAGCAGCCTGGGCAAGGAAATCGTGGCCGTCGTGCCGCGGCGCGACTGCCTGCTGCTGTGCGACGCCCGGGACGCCGGGGCGCTCGCGGAGTTGGGCCGCGAGGCGGAAAAATTCTTCACCGAATCACAGGACGCCCACGCCCTTTCCGTGCAGAAAATGCTGCGCCGCGACGATGGCCGCTGGGAACTGTTCACGGGGCATTGAGTCCGGCACGGCAAACAAGGAACACAAAGTGACGATCAGTTTTATCTTGGGAAATCTGCTCGGGCGTGCGCTGGTGAGCTACGCCATCGTGTGGGTCGTTTGCGTGCTGGCCCGCCGCTTCCAATGGCGCGCGGCATGGCGCAGTTCGGTGCGCTGGTACAGCGGGCTCGCGGTGCTCGTGCTGACGCTGCTGGGCATGGGCGGCGCCCTGGTGCGTCAGGGAGCGGCGCTGTGACGGCCGCCGCATGCAGCCGGCGCCGCCGGGTCCTGGGCGCCACCGCGCTGGCGCTGCTGGGCGTATCGGCGCAGGCGCAGAAACAGGAACCGGCGCGCGCCCTGCGCCAAATGCAGATCCATCGTGTGGAGCCACTGGGTCTGGAGATATGGGTGGAAAACCAGCCTCCCTGGGAAACCAAGTCCACGAGCCAGCCCCATCCCGAATTTACGGCGCAGAGCCCGGAGAATTATTTCCCGCCGACCGTCATGACCTATACGACCTGGCCCAAGGAGCGCGTGGCGCAGAAGGACCTGGAGCAGGTCGCCACATCCGCGATCCGCAGGGCCAGCCAGAACTTTGGCCTGAACCTGGGACAGAGCCGTGGCCTGTCGCCCGTGGCGGCGAGCTACGGCGTGCTGCAAGGGTTTGAGGCCGATTTTGCTGGCACGGGCAATGGCCAGGAGTTGGACGTGAAGATTTTCATTGGCCACACACCCGGGCGTTTTCTGGTGGTCTTGCTGGTCTACACCCAACGGGGAAAGCTGGGCCAACTGGGCGAGGTCTTGCGCCGTGCCTGGGGGAAACTCAAGTACCTCGGTGCATGATGCGCGCACCCGCGTGGGCTGGGTCACGCGGGCCGTGATCGCCGTCTTCGGGTGCGCGCTTCCCCATCCCTTTGTTTTTCTGATTGGATCCCCATGCCCCATCGACCCTTATCCCCGGGACGCGCCATCGCGCGCCATATCCGCTTCCTGTTCTGGCTGCTGGCCTGCGGCCTGAGCCTTGCCGCCTGCAATGGAGGCGGTGACGCCCAGGAATCCGGGGCCGTTGCGCGTGACGCAATGCACGGTGACCTCTTCATTGCTCCGGCTGGTGCGCTGTGCGCCCGGCGCGAGAGGGACGGCAACTGCGTCCAACCCACGTCGTCATCCACCGATGCATTGGCGCTGCACAAGGCCATGACCAACCCGGGCCCCGACGCCCCGATGATCAACTTTGACAGCCCGGGCTACCTGATCGAAGGTCTTCGCACCAAGGACAGCCAGGGCAACCCCTCCATGATCAATCCCTCCATGATCAATCCCTCCTTCGGCTTGGTGTGGCGCCATATCCAGGCCGGGCGCAATGGCTTCGTCGTGGATGGCAGGCGGTATGGGAATGCCAAAGACAACCCGTCCGACGCAATGGTCAATTACACCGGCGAACAGGGTGGAGGCGCCGTCTTGATGTTCAACCTGGAGGGCGGTCAGAACCAGGCTTGGTTCTTTATTTTCGGAGAGCACGATTTGGTCAGCCCCAGGGGAACTGCCGGTTGGGGTACCGCGCTCGGACTGCTCACCGACCAGACCGATGCCCCCACGACCCGGAAAGTGACTTATCTGGGTCGCTATCGTTCATTCTCAGGTACGGCAGAGCGGCTCGACGAGAACGGTAGTACGGACTCTTTGGATATACGTGTCACCTACGAGGCCGAGTTGGATCTGCACACGGGCTCGCTCAGCGGGGTCCGCATCGACTACACCGATCCCGGGACGCAGAGGCATACGCGCCTGAAACTGCCCGATCTGACGTTCAAGCACTCGCGGCTGGAGGGCCTCTCAAAGACGCAGCGCTTCGATATCGAGATCGATGGCCCCGCGCATATCGATGCTCCCGGGGAGGACAAGCGCCCGGAGGCACCTCGCCCTGATACCCCGCGCATCCGACACGATTTCACCATTGAGGCGCTGGAAGGCGAGATCTTCGGCAAGCAGGCCGCGCGCATCCATCTTATGGGTGCGGGACCCAAGGGGACTTTTCTTGTGGCACTGGTACGCAAGGATTTGTTTGAGCTGATGGAGAACAACCCCGTCATCCACTACCCCCTGACCCCTGCCAAGCCCTGAGCCCCCTCCCTCAGAGCCAGAACCCGAGCAACTCCGCGTCGGACGCCTGCCCGGCGATGGACAGTGGCATGCGCGCCGCCGCGCCGCAGGGGCGGTGATGGTTCCGTCGACCAGGCCGTTGGCGTCGAAGACGCCGCCGTCCTCGATCTGGAAGTCGAGCCGCAGGCGTTCGCCCTCGAGCACCATCTGGCCGCCGCAGGGCTCGCTCGCCAGGTTCACCCAGGTGCCGCTGGGGTTCTTCATCCAGTAGCCGTTGATTTCCTGCGCTGCGTCCACGTAGAGGCTGAAATGCCCGACGTGCGTGCCGATGGACAGTTCCGCGCGGAAATTGGTCAGTCCGATGGGCATCTCCAGCGCCGGGGGCAGGTCGGTGGGGGCGTCTTTTTGCTCCAGGTGGGTGACGCGTGTGCCGTGCTCGGTGTCGGACTTGCCGTCCTGGTCACCCCGGTTGTTTGCCACCAGGGTGGTCGTGGTGGTGGAGGGGGCAGTGTCCGGCGCGTTGCCCGGGTTGTCGCGTTCCTCCGGAGGGGGGGCTGCGGTGTTGGTCGAGCCGACCGTGGATTGTTCGCTGTCCTTGATTCCGTCTCCGTTGCCGTCGCCCGCCACGGGGGTCGAGCCGTCGGGGCGGGAGAGGCCGGGGACCCGGTCTTCGACGTTGCCGGGCACGCTGTCGTTGTCGCGGTCCGACGCGTTGTTGCGGCTCGGGAGCAGGGGGTTGTCCACCGATTCGTCGACCAGGCTCGCGGCGTCGTTGCCTGCGGCGTCCTGTATGGCGTTGGTGTCGTCGCCGGCCGTGGGGTTGGTGTACCAGAAGTTCATCTTCTGGCCGGGGAGCGCGGCGTGCTCCAACGTGAGCGTCACGGTCTTGGCCACGGCATTCACGGCGACTGCGGTGACGGCGTTGACTGCGTCATCCAAGCGCACCTCAAAGTCTCCGGGAGTCGGGGGATGCATCGCATCGAGGGTCGTTCCCTCGGTGTAGCTCAGCACCAGCTGGTTGCCACTCGCCGTGGCGCGGTTGAACGTCGGGGCCACGGTGTCGACCGTGTAGTTTTCTGAATATCCGGGGGGCCCCTCGCCGGCGTTGCCGCTGACGCTGAGCACGCGGGCAGGGTCCAGCGTGACCTGGTTGGTGCTGGCCTCCACGTTCGCCGTGGGCGTCAGGGTGGCGCTCCAGACCGTGCCGTCTGCGTTGGCACTCCAGTTGGACAGTGTGCCGTTGCTCGCGCTCGCGGCGGCGGAGATGTCCTGCATCGCCGTGTTGAAGTGGAAGCTGACGCTGGCGGTTTCTCCGGAGGCCAACATGCGCTCGCTGAGCATGATGGCGTTGCTCGCGAGCAGCGCGGGCCGCACGGTGTCCACGGTGTAGTTTGCGCTGGTGACGTCGCTGCCCATGGCCGGGTTGCCGGCAGCGTCCGTGACGCCGCCGAGGGTGTTCACGTGGATGGCGTTGGTCGCCGCCGTGGTGTTCGCTGTCGGGGTCAGCGTGCCGGTCCAGACCTTGCCGCCTTCGGATGCGCTCAGATCGGACAGCGTGCCGTGGGGCACGCTCAGGTTCGCCTTGCCAAAGCCGATCACTGCTTCGCTGAAGGTGATGGTGACGCTGGCCGTCGCGCCGGCCTTGAGCGCGCGGTCGTCGATGGCGATGCTGTTCAGCGTGGGCACGGCGGTATCCACGGCGTAGTTTTCGCTGGTGACGGCGCTGCCCATGGCCGGGTTGCCGGCAGCGTCCGCGACGCCGCTGAGGGTGTTCACGCTGATGGCGTTGGTCGCTGCCGTGACGTTCACCGCGGGGGTCAGCGTGCCGGTCCAGACCTTGCCGCCTGCGGACGCGGTCAGATCGGACAGCGTGCCGGCGGGCACGTTCAGGTTCGCCTTGCCAAAGCCGCTTACCGCGATGCTGAAGGTGATGGTGACGGTGGCCGTCTCGCCGGTCCTGAGCGCGCGGTCGTCGATGGCGATGCTGTTCAGCGTGGGCACAACGGTGCTCACGGCGTAGTTTGCGCTGCTCGGGCTGCCCGTGGCCAGGTTGCCGGCAGCGTCCGTGACGCCGCTGAGGTTGTTCACGCTGATGGCGTTGCTCGCTGCCGTGGTGTTCGCTGCCGGGGTCAGCGTGCCGGTCCACGTCAGGCCGTCGGCGCTGCGCGTGAGCGCGCCGAGCGTGCCATTGGGAGTGCTCAGGTGCGCGGCGCCAAAGCCATCGACCGCTTCGCTGAAGGTGACGGTGACGGTGGCCGTCTCGCCGATTTTCAGCGTGCTGTCGTCGAGCGCGATGCGCGTCAGCTGCGGTGCCACGGTGTCCACGCGGTA
>NZ_AFAL01000438.1 GCF_000193225.1 Verminephrobacter aporrectodeae subsp. tuberculatae At4
TCGCTGAAAGTGAAGGTGACGGTGGCGGTTTCCCCCGCGGTGAGCAGGCTGTCGGCCAGCGTGATGGTGGCCGTGGGGCGCCGGACGTCGATGTCGTAGGTCATCGTGGAGACGGCCCGGCCCACACCGGCGTTGCCTGCGAGGTCGGTCATGCCGGCGAGGTTGACGCTGATCTGGTTGCCCGACGAATCGCGGGCGTCGGAGGGGTTGGCGGGGGAGTCCTGGACCCCCGGGGCCGTGAGCGTGACCTTCCAGGTGGTACCGCCGTCGGTGCTGTACAGGTTGGACAGCCTCGCCCCCCCGCCCACGACCAGATCGTCGAGGCTGAAACTGCGCGCATCAATGGCTTGGGAGAAGCGCAGGGTGACGGTGGCGCTCTCGCCCCGACTCAGTTTTTCGTCGCTGATCGTGGTTTGTTGCAGATGGAAAGATGGCGCTCTGGCATCGGGCACGGTGTTGTTCGCTGCGCGCTTCGTATGGGCTCCCGTCATGGGTGCGGGCGCTGTGATGACGGACATGGTGTTGTTCCTTGGATGGCGGATTCGACGGACAGAGTTGGTGGTGTGCGCGACTTCCCGCTCTCCCCGCTCGGGGTAGCGCGGAGAGCGCAGGCCGCCGAAAAATTGTAATACAGAGTGTTATTTTGAAACTATTACCTGCGCGACACAGTCAACGCGCAGGCGCTTGGGCCGCGAGTCTGCGATCCGACAGATTAAGAAACGTGAAAATTGACACTTCCCCAGAGTGAAACGCATCCATCACGTTTCATTATTTAAAATCGCACGCACGCATGTTCTGCCCCGAAAATAGCAGAACAAAATGAAATGGCTGCATTTCGCGCCATGGCAAGGCGCAAACCACAGCAACTCCCAAGAGGTATCGCGAGTATTTGCAACGCCGCCAGGGCACGAAAAGCGCAGTTTTATGTGCTGATATTTGCAGGGCGAAACACCCATGTTTTGCTCAGCGAAACAGTCGCATAAAATGTAACTGTTGCATTTTGCGACAGGGCCAGGCGCAGCGATTCCCTCAGGTATCGCGAGGATTTGTAACGCCACTATGGCGCGAAAAGCGCCGTTTCATGCGCTGATACTTTTCAGGCTTCAGCGCGCATCGGCCGCCATGGCCTCGGCGCGGATTTCTTCGGTCAGGCGCGCCTTGAGGTCCATGAATTCGGGGCTGGTCTTCATGCGGTAGTCGCGCGGGTGCGGCAGGGGCACGGCCAGTTCGGTCTTGATGCGGCCGGGCCGGGCGCTGAACACGGCCACGCGGTTGGCCAGGAAGATGGCCTCGTCGATGTCGTGCGTGACGAACAGCACCGTCTTGCGCTCGGCCTCCCAGATGCCGAGCAGCAGTTCCTGCATGAGCGCGCGGGTCTGGTTGTCGAGCGCGCCGAAGGGCTCGTCCATGAGCAGGATCTTGGGGTCGTTGGCGAGCGCGCGCGCAATCGCCGTGCGCTGCTGCATGCCGCCCGAGAGCTGCCCGGGGAAATGCTGCTCGAAGCCGCGCAGCCCGACCTTGGCGATGAAGTACGCGGCGCGCTCCCTCTGCTGCGCCCCGGGCAGGCCGCGTTCGCGCAGGCCAAAGCAGATGTTCTGCTCGACGCTGAGCCAGGGGAACAGCGTGTAGCTCTGGAACACCATGCCGCGCTCGGCGCCCGGCCCCTGGACCGGCGCACCATCGAGCAGCACGCGCCCGCTGCTCGCGCGCTCCAATCCGGCGACGATGCGCAACAGCGTCGATTTGCCGCAGCCCGAGGGCCCCAGGATGGTGAGGAAATCGTTCTCGCGCACCTCCAGATCGACCGGCTGCAAGGCCTGCATGCGCTGCCCCCGGGCGCTCTCGAAAACGCGGGCAACGCCTTCGATGGAAACGCAGCTCATGGCACGCGGCCCCAGGCAAACAGGCGCTGGTTGAGCGCCTTGAAAGCGAAGTCGGAAACCAGCCCGATCAGGCCGATGGTGATGATTCCGAAGATGATCTGCCCGGTGTTGAGCAGCGTCTGGCTGTCGGTGATCATGTGCCCGATTCCGGACGAGGAGCCGATCAGTTCGGCGACGATCACATAGGTCCAGGCCCAGCCCAGAACCAGGCGCAGGGTTTCGGCGATCTCGGGCGCGGCGCCGGGGATCAGCACCCGCGTGACGATTCCCCTGTGGCCCGCGCCCAGCGTGTACGCCGCCTCCACCAGGTCGCGCCGCGCGCCGCCGACCGTGACCGCGACCATCAGCGTGATCTGGAACACCGCGCCGATGAAGATGACGAGGACCTTCTGCGCCTCGCCGATTCCCACCCACAGGATCAGCAGCGGGATGAACGCGGACGCGGGCAGGTAGCGGCAAAACGAAATGAAGGGCTCGAAGAACGCTTCGACGCCCTTGTACGCGCCCATGGCAATACCCAGCGGCACGGCGACGGCGGCAGCCAGAACGAAGCCGCCGGCCACGCGCCACACCGTCATCCCGATGTCCCTGAGGAAGTCGTACTCGGTGAACAGCAGCCAGCCCTCGCTGAGCATGGTGATGGGGCTGGCCAGAAAGGTCGGCGAGACGAATCCGCCGAGCGTGAAAAACGCCCACAGCGCGACGAACACGGCGAAGAAGGCCAGGCCCAGCAGCCAGCGGCTGCGCGCGCTCACCGGCGCCAACGGCGCCAGTGCACGCGCGCGCCGCAGGGGCCGGGGCGCAGCGGACAGGGCGCGCTCTGGCATGGGGTGCGGCTGCCGGAGCCTATTTGACGAAGCGCGCGTCGAACATGGCGGCCAGGTCCTGCGGCGCCTTGCGGATGACCCCGGCCTCGAGCAGGATGGCCGTCGCGTCCTTCATGAACGCGCTGATTTCTTCGGTAAAGAACTTTTGGTTCGCGGCCCGGTCCTGCCAGCGCAGGAAGGACGCCGACTTGGCAAATTGTTCGCCCGTCTGCTTGACCGCCGCGCCCATGATTTCGTTGGACCGGGCGGGGTCGGCGGCGATCAGGTCCAGCGCCGCGAAATAGGAATCGGCCAGCGCCTGCGCCGCCTTCGGATGCTCCTTGAGCCAGGCGGGGGCGCAGCCCACGGTGTCGATCACCATCGGATAGTCCAGCGTGGTCGCGAGGATTTTGCCGGCGCCGGGGTTCTCGCGCACCGTGGAGAGATACGGCTCGTAGGTCATGGCGGCGTCGTTCTGGCCGGCAACGAAGGCCTGCGCCGCGGCCTGGGGCGAGAGCGTGGTGAGTTTCACGTCCTTCAGGCGCATGCCGTTCTTGCTCAGCATCCAGGCCAGGCCGAAGTAAGGGCCGTTCCGGGTGCGTCCACGCCGATGGTCTTGCCCCGCAGGTCGGCAAAGCCCTTGATGCCATCGCGCACCGCGAGGCCGTCGGCGCCGTAGGACTTGTCCGTCTGGAAGATCTGCACGATGGGAACGCCGTTGGCGTTCCACGCGACGTGGGTCTCGACCGTGGTGGCGGCGCACTGTATGGACTTGGAGGCCAGCGCGAAATGGCGGTCCTTCTGCGGAATCAGCTTGATCTCGACGTCCAGGCCGTTTTTCTTGAAGATGCCCGCCTTGTCCGCCAGCGTAAGGGGTGCGAAACCCGTCCAGCCGGACATGCCGAGCACCACCTTGGTGCCGGGGCCGTCCTGCGCCCGGACCGCTGTGGCCAAACCCAGCGTGCATGCCACGGCCGCGGCCAACGGCGCCCATTTCACAAGCAATCGCTTCATCTATCTGCTCCTGTTGGAATAAGTCTTCAAAAGCCCAGCCTCCCCGACCAAGCTGCCATGATGGCAGTTGCTGCACGCTTGTATAGACAGGGAAAACGCCAGGGGGTCCAAGCCATCACGCAAAAAATGGGCCCGGCCGAGCGCGCGCTGCCGGCGTCGGCGGCAATCAGCCAAAGCCGGGAACGGAAATGCCGGCCATGCGCACGACGACGAAAGCGACCGCGATCAGCCCGATCACGAGCAACAGGCTGCGCAGCAGGCGCGCGAGCACCAGACCGATGACGATCCCCAGCAGCAGCGGCACCGGGGCCTCGTCCCAGATCCGCTGCAACCAGTTCCAGGCGCTGCCGAGATGCGACGCCAGCATGGCCCAGGCCTGGGCCAGCATGTCGCCCACCGGCAGGTCGTTCATGTTCATGTGCGGGCCCTCCAGCCGACGCGTTGCAGGGGCGCGGAATCCGGCGCGGGGCCGGACGGGCTGGCCGCTGCCGTTCCTGAACCGCCTGGCAGGGCCGTGAGCGTCCGCCGCATCGCCCATCGCGCCAAGATCGGTTCAGCCATCCAAGTGTGGCTGCGTGCGCTGAGGTCGGATCGCTGTTGCATCGGGTCGCGGATTATGGCCTGCGGCGACGGGGCTCCGTGGTGACTGAATGAAATACCTCGTCTGCGCAGCCCACTCAAGACCCTGGGCACAGTTGCAAATAGTTCAAGGCCATGCGCCCGATGGCCGGAAAAAAACAGGGGCGTCCCCGGTGGCCCACTACACTGGGAGCCACCATGCACCGCCCGCATCCCCTCCCCTGCGCCCGCCCTGCGGCAAGCTGAACGTCCCTGCCGCCCATCGGGCCCGCCGCCATGTCGTTCTCGCTTGCCTTTCGCCCCCGCGTGATCGACGCGCTGCGCGGCTACAACCGCGGCCGCTGGCTGGCGGATGTGGGTGCCGGCGTCACCGTGGGCATCGTGGCGCTGCCGCTGGCCATGGCGTTTGCGATTGCCAGTGGCCTCAAGCCCGAGGCCGGGCTGTGGACGGCGATCATCGCGGGCTTTCTGATCTCGGCGCTGGGCGGCACCAACGCCCAGATCGGCGGGCCGGCGGGCGCCTTCATCGTCATCATCTACGACATCGTCAATCGCTACGGCGTGGCCAACCTGTTGATCGCCACGGCCTGCGCGGGCGTGCTGTTGCTGCTGCTCGGGCTTTTCCGGCTGGGCACGCTGGTGCGCTTCGTTCCGGTGGGCGTCGTGATCGGTTTTACCAACGGCATTGCCGTGCTCATCGCGCTGTCGCAGGCCAAGGACTGGCTGGGCCTGTCGATCGAGCACATGCCGGGCGACTTCTTCTCGCAGATGCGCGCGCTGGTGCGGCATATGGACAGCTTCAACCCCTACGCGTTCGGGCTGGGTACGGCCTGCGTGGTCGGGCTGTTCGTCTGGCCCCGGCTGACGATGAAGGGCTCGCCCGTGATGCAGGTGCTCGAGCGCCACACCATGCACGGCTTCGCGCACCTGCCCGCGCCCGTGGTGGCGCTGGTCACGCTGAGCCTGCTGGCCTGGGCGCTCGGGTTTCCGGTGGAGACCATCGGCTCGCGCTTTGGCGGCATTCCGCGGACGCTGCCGGGGTTTGCGCTGCCCGATTTCTCGTGGGAGACGGTGCGCCTGCTGGTCACGCCGACGGTCACCATCGCGCTGCTCGGCGCCGTCGAATCGCTGCTGTGCGCGCGCGTGGCCGACCAGCTGACGAGCGACCCGCAGCACAAAAAGCACGACCCCAACCAGGAGCTGATGGCCCAGGGCCTGGCCAACCTGGTGGTGCCGTTCTTCGGCGGCATGCCCGCCACCGGGACCATTGCCCGCACGGTGACGAATATCCGCGCGGGCGCCACCTCGCCCGTCGCGGGCATGGTGCACGCGCTGACCCTGGCGCTGATCGTGCTGCTGGCCGCGCCGCTGGCGCTGCACATTCCGCTCGCGGTGCTCGCGGGAATCCTGCTGTACGTGGCCTGGAACATGGGCGAGTGGCACGAGTTCGTGCGCCTGCGCCACTTCAGCAACCACTACCGCTTGCTGATGCTGGGGACGTTCTTTCTCACCGTGGTGTTCAACCTGATCGTCGCCATGGAGGTGGGCCTGTTCCTGGCCTGCGCGCTGTTCGTGCGGCGCATGAGCGCGCTGTTTCGCGTGGAGCGCCAACCCGAGTCCGGGCCCGAGGCCGGCGCCGCGCCGCACCCCGGCGCCACCTGGCGCCTGCACGGCGCGCTCTTCTTCGGCGCGGCCGCGAAGATCGACCCCATCGTGCAGGCCGTGGAAGCCGGACCGCCGGGAATGGAGCTGGTGCTCGACGCCAGCGAGCTGGTGGCGCTGGACACCACGGGGCTCGACGCCCTGGTGCAGATCCTCCGGGCCGTGAACGCGCGCGGCGGGCGACTCTGCGTCATCCATCTGCACGAGCAGCCGCGCTCGTTGATCGAGCGCTCGGGCTTTGGCTTGCAGCTGGCCGCGCAGGCCGCGCCGTGCACCCGGGATGAGAACGCCGCCCAGTAGAATCCGGGCCCCAGAGGTTCTCCGTCCATGTCCATTCTCCGCCGCCCCGCCCCCCCATCCGCCACCCCGCAGTCCATCGAGCCGCTCCAGGCCGGTCGGGCCCTGCCATGGGATGAGAGGGTCGGGCGCAGGATATTCCCGCGCTGAGCGTTGCGTATCCGACAGCAATCCATGGTCGCCGCGGCTGCCGATGCGCCAGGCACGCCCCCGCTGGACGCGGGCGCAATGCCCGTGGTGGTCGACCAGGTGGCGCTGGCGCGCCTGTATGGCGAGCCGCTGTTCGCTCTGCCCACCGACCTGTACATCCCGCCCGACGCGCTCGAAGTCTTTCTCGAAGCCTTCGAAGGCCCGCTGGACCTGCTGCTCTACCTGATCCGCAGGCAGAACTTCAACATCCTCGACATCCCCATGGTGGGCGTCACGCGCCAGTATCTGGCGTACGTGGACGAAATCCGCAGCCGCAACCTGGAACTGGCCGCCGAGTACCTGCTGATGGCGGCGATGCTGATCGAGATCAAGTCGCGCATGCTCCTGCCGCCCAGAAAGCAGGCCGAGGGCGCAGAGCCCGAGGACCCGCGCGCGCAGCTCGTGCGCCGCCTGCTGGAGTACGAGCAGATGAAACTGGCCGCGCTGCGCCTGGCGCAGATTCCGCAGTACGGGCGCGACTTCCTCAGGGCCCAGGTGTGCGCCGCGCAAAGCCTGCAAGCGCGCTTTCCCGATGTGCACACGGCCGATTTGCAGGCGGCCTGGCGCGACATCCTCGGGCGCGCCAGGCTCGTGCAGCACCACCGGATCACGCGCGAAGAGCTCTCGGTGCGCGAATACATGGGCCTGGTGCTCAAGGCGCTGCAGGGCCACCGCTTCGTCGAATTCGAGGCGCTGTTCGAGCCCGCAAAGGGCAGCAGCGTGCTGGTCGTGACCTTCATCGCGCTGCTGGAACTGGCCAAGGAAACGCTGATCGAGATCACGCAGGCCGAGGCCTTTGCGCCCATCTACGTGCGGCTGGCGTACACGCCGGTCTGACGATACAGTCAGTCCGCCCCGCAGAGACGGGCCCCGATTTCCCCCCTCCCCCAACGTCCCGACACCCCATTCCCATGACCGACCGCACCACCGTCCACGGCTGCAAGTGGCCACCCCCCTGTTGCGCTTTGTAGAAGACAAGGTGCTGCCCGGAACGGGCGTCCACAGCGCCGCTTTCTGGCAGGGCTTTGCCGCCATCGTCGCCGATCTGGCGCCGCACAACGACGCCCTGCTGGCCGAGCGCGAGCGCCTGCAAGCCGAACTCGACGGCTGGCACAAGGCGCACCCCGGCCCCATCGGGGACGTGGCGGCGTACCGCGGCTTTCTGGAGAAGATCGGCTACCTCGTGCCCCAGCCCGCCGGCGTGCGCGCCACGACGGACCAGGTCGATGACGAACTGGCCACGCAGGCCGGCCCGCAGCTGGTGGTTCCCATCCTGAACGCGCGCTACGCGCTGAACGCGGCCAACGCGCGCTGGGGCAGCCTGTACGACGCGCTGTACGGCACCGACGTGATTCCCGACGCCGGCGGCGCAGAAAAGGGCCCGGGCTACAACCCCGTGCGCGGCGCCAAGGTGATTGCCTTTGCGCGCCAGGTGCTCGACGAGAACGCGCCCCTGACTGGCGCTTCGCACCGGGACGCGACCGGGTACCGCGTCGCCGGCGGGCAACTCGTGGTCGCGCTCAGGAGCGGCGCCGCAGCGGGCCTTGCGGACCCCGGCCAGTTCCGGGGCTACCAGGGCAGCGCCGCCGACCCGTCCGCGGTGCTGTTGCAGCACAACGGCCTGCACCTTGACATCCGGATCGACCGCAGCACCCCCATCGGCCAGTCCGACGCTGCGGGCGTGAGCGACCTGGTGCTGGAAGCGGCGCTTTCCACCATCCTGGACCTGGAAGACTCCGTGGCCGCCGTGGACGCCCAGGACAAGCTGCTGGGCTACGGCAACTGGCTGGGAATCATCCAGGGCACGCTGACGGAGCCGGTCTCCAAGGACGGCCGGACCTTCACGCGCGGCCTCAGCGCCGACCGCATCTACACCGCCCCCCTGGGCGGCGAAGTACGCCTGCATGGCCGCGCGCTGATGTTTTTGCGCAATGTGGGCCATCTGATGAGCAACCCGGCGATCCTCTACACCGACGCGCAGGGCCGGGAGCGCGAAATCCCCGAAGGCATCATGGACGCCGTGCTCACCAGCACCATCGCGCTGCACGACCTGCGCAAGGAGCAGGGAGCGGAAATCCGCAACTCACGCAAGGGCAGCGTCTACATCGTCAAGCCGAAGATGCACGGCCCCGCCGAAGTGGGTTTTGCGAGCGCACTGTTCGCCCGCGTGGAACAGCTGCTGGGCCTGCCCGCGAACACGGTCAAGCTCGGAATCATGGACGAGGAGCGCCGCACCAGCGTCAACCTCAAGGCCTGCATCGCCGCCGCCAGCGCGCGCGTGGCCTTCATCAACACCGGCTTTCTGGACCGCACGGGCGACGAGATCCACAGCACCATGCACGCCGGCCCGATGCTGCGCAAGGGCGACATGAAAACCAGCGCCTGGATCCAGGCTTACGAGAGGAACAACGTGCTCGTGGGCCTGGGCTGCGGCCTGCGCGGCAGGGCGCAGATCGGCAAGGGCATGTGGGCCATGCCCGACCGGATGGCCGAGATGCTCCAGGCAAAGATCGCCCACCCCCGGGCCGGCGCCAACACCGCCTGGGTACCGAGCCCGACCGGCGCCACACTGCACGCGCTGCACTACCACCAGGTGAAGGTGAGCGAAATCCAGATCGAACTGGAAAAGACCGACGCCGACGCCGCGCGCGAGCAGTTGCTCACCGGCCTGCTCACCGTGCCCGTGAGCACCCACCCGGACTGGAGCGCCGCGGACCGGCAGCAGGAACTGGACAACAACGCGCAGGGCATTCTGGGCTACGTGGTGCGCTGGGTGGACCAGGGTGTGGGCTGCTCCAAGGTGCCCGACGTCCACAACGTGGGCCTGATGGAGGACCGCGCCACGCTGCGCATCAGCAGCCAGCACATGGCCAACTGGCTGCTCCACGGCGTCGTCAGCCCCGCCCAGGTGCGCACCACCTTCGAGCGCATGGCCGCCGTGGTGGACCGGCAAAACGCCGGCGACCCGCTGTACCAGCCCATGGCCGGCCACTTTGACACCAGCCTGGCCTTCCAGGCCGCCTGCGACCTGGTTTTCCAGGGACTGGTGCAGCCCAGTGGCTACACCGAACCCCTGCTGCACGCCTGGCGCCTGAAGCGCAAGGCAGCGCAAACAGCCTGAACCAACGCCCCAAAACATCCCCGAAAGGAACCCGCCATGCCCACGTACCACATCGAGATGATGGAAGGCCGCACGCTCGAGCAAAAGAAAAAGCTGGTCGAAGAAATCACCCGCGTCAGCGTCGAGGTACTCGGCGGATCGCCCGAGTCCGTGGACATCCTGATCACCGACGTCAAGCGCGAGAACTGGGCCACGGGCGGCAAGCTCTGGCTGGAGCGAAGCTGACCGGCTCGACTCGCGGGGGCGCAGCCGCCCTGCCCTTCCCTGGCGGTGCGGGACAGGCGCTCAAGCGCACAACCCCTTCCAAGCCTCCAAGGTCTTGGTGAACAGAGGAAAGCCCTAGCCGGCAGGGACCCCGCACGATAGATCGCCCTGGGCCAGGCGCCGCCGTTGCGCACAAACCTCCGCACGCCATGCGGCGCAGGATTTATGCAACAACGCCTTTGGCGTCTGCAACATTGCCCACTGCTCCGGGATCAGTTCACTCCGTTGGTGCAGGGCTGAATATGCTGCGCTCCACGAGCTGATGCATGGGAGCGGCAATGATCACCTGCCGCCAGAGAGTGCCAAGCAGTTGCACTCGATACCAAAATGGATCGATTTGTCATCTGCAATTTGTCACCTGGGCTTACGCGAAATAAATTCGACAACCATAAGATGGCTTGAATACCGTGCACCCCTTCAGGGCGGCGCGTGATCATCAGAAAATTTCCCGTAGCGAAGCAAACGTCTTGATCAGGCATCGGCCAACGATACAGGAATGCAATATTGCAGACTCAAATGAAACAGGAGCTTATCCACCCCGGTGTGCCCATACCCTTCGTCTGAATTGAGTCCGCATGAAATCGCGGCTTCGTGGCGGGGTTGCAAATCCATCACATTGGATCCAGGCACCGCTTCGGTGCGCATGCATCGATTTCACTTTGCGCTCCCCGCCAGCGTTGACAAGAGTTTGGCGCACGCCACCGCGTCGCCCGCCTGAAACAACGCAAACCGCTCATGTCCACAAGGAATAAGCGCCCCATCCGATTCAGCACCCAGCATTGAAGGAATACCATGGCATCAGACACCAGGGCCCCGAAACTCGTCACCGCAGGCGCCAACGCCCCCACGGCCGCTGACGACCAGCTGGTGCTCACGTACGACGGACCAAACAATCTGGACGGAAACATCGGCGCCGCAGGCTTTACCGTGATCAGCACCACGGGCACGGCCATTACCGTCAGCCGCGCCAGCGTCGATGCCAAGGCCCAGACCATTACCCTGACGCTCAGTCGTGCCATAACCACGCAGGATGTAATAAAAATCAGCTACACCCCACCCGCGAACGGCAATGGGGTGCAGGACGTGGCAGGCAATGACGGGCTCCTCGGGCTCCTCGTCGTTTCGTGTGGAAACCAACATGCACAATAGCCGCTGGTAGCGGACGCCAGCGGGCAGGTCGCCTCGGGCCTGTCCACAGGTCCACCAAGTTGATGTTGAACATGGGAGTGTCTGATGGGTGTTGAACTGGAAGCGCTGTTCACCAATGCGCTGGGGCTGCAAGCGCCGTGG
>NZ_AFAL01000437.1 GCF_000193225.1 Verminephrobacter aporrectodeae subsp. tuberculatae At4
CCAGAACGCCAGCGCCTTGTCATGCGACAGCGGCCACATGAAGCTCACCGATGCACCGCCCTGGACGCAGTCGATCAACAGCTCGGCCAGCGCCGGGGCGCTGGCCACCGCCTCGGCCGCGTCCAGCCGACGCACGGTGGTGGAAGAGGGGGCAAGGAGCATGGGTTTTCCTGAGAGCCTCGGGGGAGGCTGCAACTCTACCGGAACGACGATGCGTTCAGGGCGTGCGCAGACCCGGTTCAGCCAGCCAACTCGGCCCATCCCCTGAATCGATCCGCCCCGCTGCACGCGGGCTCCAGGATTATTCCGGCGTGATCCGGTACTGGCGAATCACGCCCGCCCAGCGCTCACTGTCCGCCTGCACCATGGCCGCAAACTGCGCCGGGGTTGCGGGGGCGGCGGGCTCCAGGCCCAGCTTGGCCAGGTGGGCCAGCACATCGGGTGCCTGCATGGCCTGGGCAAAGGCCCTGTGGACGCGCTCCACCAGCGCCGGCGCGGCGCCAGCGGGCAGGTACAGGCCAAACCAGGTCAGCGACGAATAGCCCGGCAGGCCCGACTCGGCCAAGGTGGGCAGTTCGGGCGCGAGTGCGCTGCGCTTCGGGCTGGTCACGGCCAACGCCCGCAGGCGGCCGCTCCTGACGTGCGGCATGCCGGTGGGCAGGGCGTCGAACAGCAGGTGCACCTGCCCGCTGACCAAGTCGGGGATGGCCAGCGCCGTGCCCTTGTAGGGCACATGCGTCATCTCCATTCCCGCCTGCGCAGCGAAGGCCGCACCGTTCAGATGCACGATGGTGCCGTTGCCACTGCTGGCGTAGTTGAGTTGGCCCGGATGGGCCTTGCCGTAGGCAATGAGCTCGGCCATGCTCTGAACCGGCAGCGAGGGAGTGACCAGCAGCACGCTGGGGGCGTCGGCCAAGTGGGCGACGGGGGTGAAATCCTGGCCCGCGTCGTAGGCCAGCCGCGGCACGAGGTGGGGGGATATCGCGTGCGTGCTGCTGGTCGTGAGCAGCAGCGTGTAGCCATCCGCACGCGCCCTGGCCGCCTCGGTGGCCCCCCGAGTGCCGCCAGCACCGGGGCGGTTTTCCACCACCATCTGCTGCCCCAGGTCCTGCGCCACGCGCTGCGTGATCACGCGCGCCACGAGGTCGGTGGCGCCGCTGGCAGGAAACGGAACGATCACCCGCACCGGGCGCTCGGGCCAGGCCGTTTGCGCCCAGGCCCCCGTCGCCCAGACTCCCGTCCCCCAGGCCATCAGCCAGGCCAGGCCGCGCAGACCAAGTCCCCAGGACGAACGACGCATATGAAACACTCCTTGGCCCAAACAAAACAAAAAACAACACCGGCAGCAACCGCGCAGGGATTATGAACGGCCTCCCGGGCTGCCCGCGAAGGGGCTCGGAACGGCACCCGGGACGCAGTTCGTCTTTGCAAATCGCTGCTTTGCACGTTACAATGCGCGCCTCACGACCAAACGGGCAGGCAGCAACTGCCCGCTTTTTTTGGTCGCATGCTTTTCGGAACTCGAAGCTGTCGGGGAGGAGTCTCCGGGGGCTATCGGGTTTTTTGTTTTTTCGGGATGGAAGCGAGCCAAGTGGCATTGCAGCGAGTCGTGGAACAAATTGTGACGGGCCTGGGGTACGACCTGGTGGAGATTGCACACTCCGCCGGCGGCTTGCTGCGCGTGACCATCGACTGGCCCTGGGTCGCACCGCGAGCGCAGGAGCCCGCCGCGCAGCGCTTCGTCACGCTCGAGGACTGCGAGAAGGTCACGCGCCAGCTGCAATTTGCGTTGCAGGTGGACGACGTTCCATACCAGCGCCTGGAGGTCTCGTCGCCCGGAATCGACCGCCCCCTGCGCCACGAACAGGATTTCGTGCGCTTCGCGGGCTCGGTCGTCGACATTCGCCTGAAGGCGCCCATCGGCGCCGCAGCGGCAGGGCAGGTGCACGCCGCGCGCAAGAAATTTCGCGGCCGGCTGGAGCCGACCGAAGCCGGGGGCTGGCGCATCGTCTGGAGCGACGAGCCGCCGCTCCCGCCAGGCCGAAGAGTCAGCAAAAAGCGCGTCCCCGCCCCTTTGCAGACGCTGGACTTCAGCTTGGACGAGGTGCGGGACGTGCGTCTCGCGCCCATCGTCGATTTCAAGGGGCGTGGTGGCGTGGCGCCAGCACCTGCGTAGCGCCCGCCTGAACCACGCAATGAAATCGGCGCAGGATGAATCGGGTGTGGTCGCTGCACCTTCCCGGATGATTGAATACAGGAGAGTCGTCGCATGAATCGCGAATTGTTGATGTTGGTCGAGGCCATTTCGCGCGAGAAGAACGTTGAGCACGATGTGGTCCTGGGCGCCGTGGAGGCGGCCCTGGCGCAGGCCACCAAGAGGCTCTACCAGGGCGAGGTGGACATTCGCGTGTCCGTCGATCGCGACAGCGGCAGCTACGAGACCTTTCGCCGCTGGCTCGTCGTTCCCGACGAGGCCGGCCTGCAGAACCCGGACGCCGAGGAACTGCTGATGGACGCCCGCGAGCGCATCCTGGACATCGAAGTCGGCGAATACATCGAGGAAGCGGTGGATTCCGTTCCCATCGGCCGCATCGGCGCCATGGCGGCCAAGCAGGTCATCTTGCAGAAGATCCGCGACGCGGAGCGCGAGATGCTGCTCAACGACTTCATGTCGCGCGGCGAGCGGATTTTCACGGGAACCGTCAAGCGCATGGACAAGGGCGACATCATCGTCGAGTCCGGCCGCGTGGAGGGCCGGCTGCGCCGCGCCGAGATGATCCCCAAGGAGAACCTGCGCAGCGGCGACCGCGTGCGCGCAATGATCATGGAGATGGACCTGAGCCTGCGCGGCGCGCCCATCATCCTGTCGCGCTCGGCCCCCGCGTTCATGACCGAGCTCTTCCGCCAGGAAGTGCCCGAGATCGAGCAGGGCCTGCTGGAGATCAAAAGCTGCGCGCGCGACCCGGGATCGCGCGCGAAGATTGCCGTGCTCTCGCACGACAAGCGCGTGGACCCCATCGGCACCTGCGTCGGCGTGCGCGGCACCCGCGTGAACGCCGTGACCAACGAGCTCGCCGGTGAGCGCGTGGACATCGTGCTGTGGTCCGACGACCCGGCGCAGTTCGTGATCGGCGCGCTGGCTCCGGCGAACGTCTCGTCCATCGTGGTGGACGAGGAGAAGCACGCCATGGACGTGGTGGTGGACGAGGAAAACCTGGCCATCGCGATTGGCCGCGGAGGGCAGAACGTGCGCCTGGCGTCCGATCTGACCGGCTGGAAGATCAACATCATGGACGCCGCCGAATCGGCGCAAAAGCACGCCAACGAGACCGGCACGGCGCGCAAACTGTTCATGGAAAAGCTCGACGTGGACGAGGAGATCGCCGACATCCTCATCGCCGAAGGTTTCAACAGCCTGGAAGAAGTCGCCTACGTGCCGCTGCAGGAAATGCTGGAAATCGAAGGCTTCGACGAGGACACCGTCAACGAATTGCGCGCCCGCGCCAAGGATGCCCTGCTCACGCAGGAGATCGCCCGCGAGGAAAGCGTGGAGGAGGTCTCGCAGGACCTGCGCGACCTGGGCGGACTCACCCCGGAATTGATTGCCAAGCTCGCAACCGGGGGGGTGCACACGCGCGACGACCTGGCCGATCTGGCCATAGACGAACTGACCGAACTGACCGGGCAGCCTGAGGAAGAGGCCAGAGCCTTGATCATGAAGGCACGCGAACACTGGTTCGCGGGGCAAGCGTAAAGGTCCGGGAGGCACGGCCGAATATGTCCAGCAATACTGTTTCCGAGTTCGCCACCGAACTCAAAAAATCGCCCGAAACCCTGCTCGACCAGCTCAAAGCTGCGGGCGTGGGCAAGGTGGCCCCCTCCGACACGGTGACCGAGTCGGACAAGCAAAAGCTGCTTGCCTACCTGCAGGCCAGCCATGGCACGGCCTCCGCAGACCGCAAGAAGATCACCCTGGTGAAAAAGTCCACGAGCGAAATCAAACAGGCCGACGCCACGGGCAAGGCGCGCACGATTCAGGTGGAAGTGCGCAAGAAGCGCACCTTCATCAAGCGCGACGACGGCCGCGAAGGCGTAGCCGAGCCCGAAGACGCGCCCGCCGCGGCGGTGGCGGCGCCAGAGCCATCCGCCGTCTCGAACGAGGACCTGGAACTGGCCCGGCGCGAGGAGGAAGCGCACCGCCAGGCCGCGCTGATCCGCCGCCAGGAGGCCGAGCTCGTGGAAAAACGCGCGCAGCGCGAGGCCCGCGAAAAGCGCGAGCGCGAAGCCGAAGAGCGCGCCGCCGCCTACGCGGCGCAAGCGGCAGAAAAGAAGGCCCAGGCGAGCGCCGTGAAGCAGGAAGCGACCCGCGAGCAGGCCACCGAAGCCGCCGCGCGGGCTGCTGCCCAGGCCGAGGCCCGCGAGAAGGCCGCAGCCCAATCCAAGGCGCGCTCCGACGAGGAAACCGCGCGCGCCGCCGATCTCGACGCGCGCCGCCGCCGGGCCGAGGCCGAGGCCGCGGCCATCCGCTCCATGCTGGCCACGCCCAAGAAGGCCGTCATGGTCGCGAAGAAGCCCGAGGAGCCCAAACCGGCGGCCAAACCCGTCGCCGCCGAGGCCAAGAAGGGCACGCTGCACAAGCCCGCCGGGGGGACGCCGCGCGCCG
>NZ_AFAL01000436.1 GCF_000193225.1 Verminephrobacter aporrectodeae subsp. tuberculatae At4
GACTTTTCCATACTTTATCTTCGGTTCCTTGAAATCCCCGCCTGGCATTACATAACGATAAGTTCGTCCACCTTTGGCGGTGTACCATTCTTCCACATCCCAGCCAACCAACACAGCATGATCCGCCAAGCGGATTTTGAGACGCAACAACGAACTACCATTTTTACGGATAAAGTCCAAAACCTCATCGGGAATCCGCGAGGCAACCTGGACGGTGTAGTCTCCAAGAATGGTTCCACCTTCAAAGCCAGCAAGAACATTACGCACCCCATTACGATTCTTTCGCTGTTCTGCATCAGCAGTTCTCCATGTCACGTGCAATATTCTGGGAATGGACATGGCCTCGGGATAGGTTGAATGAATACCACGTCCGCCACCCATAGAAAAGTCAGAGTGCCACACCCTGCCATTTTGATCAAGCATCGTGACATTCTTTTTATCTTCACCTACTGCACTAATATACGATGCTCCTCCATGAATTCCTCTATATTTATGGATCAGCATTTTGTCTTCGGGAGTCAAATTGATCACTTTCTCTGGAGGAACTTTGGTCTTCAAAAGGATGTAAGCGCCACCTATCAGAAAGAACCCCGACAACATCATTGACAGCAATTGGCGCTGGTGACTCGAGGATACCAGCGTAGTGAACTTGCTTTTGGAGATATTTTCATGTTCCATCTAGTCAGTCCAATCCATCTCAACCTTTTCCCCATCGGGGGTGATCATCCAACCACGCTCAATGACTTTTCCATACTTTATCTTCGGTTCCTTGAAATCTCCACCGGGCATTACATAGCGGAAAGTTCGTCCACCTTTGGCGTTGTACCACTCTTCCACATCCCAGCCAATCAATACACCATGATCCGCCAAACGGATCTTGAGACGCAACAACGAGTTGCCATTTGTACGGATAAAGTCCAAAACCTCATCGGGAATACGAGATGCAACCTTGACTGTGTAGTCTCCAAGAATGCTCCCACCCTCATAGCCAGCAGTAACATCACGCACTCCATTGCGATTTTTCCGAGGCTCTGCATCATCAGTTCGCCATATTACATGCAATGTTCTTGGAATGGACATGGCACTGGTATAAGTTAAATGGCGGCTTCCTCCTTCACCTAGGGATAATGCAGCATGCCACACCATGTCATTTTGATTAAGCATCGTGACGTTGTTTTTATCCTCGCCCACCGCACTGATGTACAATGCTCCCCCACGAATTCCTCGATATTTATGGATCAGCATCTTGTCTTCGGGAGTCAAATTAACCATATCCCGAGGGGACGAATCGGACATCAGAAGACTGCAGCCGCCACTTGCTAGCGAAACCCCCAACAACAGGATTGACAGAAATTGACGCTGGCAATTCAAAAATACCAGCGTGGCGGATCTGCTCCAAAAGCCAGCGTTTTTCATGTTCATTTGATGTTCATATTTCCAAGATCGTAGCCATTGCCCAACAACCAATCCCGGTAGCCTTTCATGTTTACCACACCCGTTTCATCAGTCGTATATATATACTTTTCTCTATTGTCAGGATTGGAATCATCCGGGTTGTATTTCTGATTAATCTCGCGCACCTGATCACGCGGCCTATAGCTGATAAAACCGTATTTTTCAATCTCAGCATGGGTCAACCCCGTATTGGGCATCTTAAGCTGTTCCATCTTGCGACCATCGGCATAGCGCACCTCCCGGTCTTCAACAATAAGGTCACTGATTTTTCCATGGATTATATTGGCACTTTTATCGTGCAGTACAGGATTGGGTGGCATATCAATCGGCTTTTTGCTCATTTCGACTCCAGCGCTTCTGGCTTGCTCAACCATCCATGCCAATGCCACTCTGGACAAGGAATTATCCTTGTAACCGCCGCCAATGTCCGAATGTGAACCAATAAATCCCCGTTCAATGCGGGTTTTGTCTTTGGGTATCTCGGTGCCCATGATGGACTCCAATGGAAATCCACCCCATGTGCCCTCTCCGTTCAAATTCGGCCGCCCTCTTGGAAAGGTATGACCACGGTGCTCATTCAGGGCCACTGCATGGGCGACATAGGAAAACTGTGCAGGAATGGCTAATTGATAATTCTTGTGTGATGATTCATTTTTGCTCAACACCGTATCCCACAAACCCATAAAACGGAAGTTGACCTTTCTGCAAACTTGCTCTTTCGTCTCCTGATCTTTATAACTATACCAACCATTTGAATTCGTTTTTCCCGCAATCCGATTGGAAAAATCACGCGCCTGTGCTGCACCTCGACTAAATCCAATGATATCTACCTGCATGGTCTCATCTTCCTTTGTTTTACTGGCTTCTGTATTGAAATACTCAATCATGCGTTCGATGCGATCTGGCCCCGTACAATTGTACACCTTGTCGTGATTATCGGCAGAATAAGGAGGAATCAAAAATCCAAGACATTTTTTTGGTTCAATGGGTCGTGCAGGATCGCTTACATCGGTCGTTCCAACTCCACTGATATAGTGCTTTCTCCCATTTGATTTTGCGTAGTATTCTTGAAAAGAAACCACATTGGTCATGCTATCCCCTGACGTGCTGAGCTCAGACTCATTCATGCTATTCCCCGTCCCATCAAACGCAAACAGCACCAACCCATCCGGATCAATGTATTTGAGCGGGTTGTAGCGCACATAGCTATAGGGATTGGGTCCGTCGGGCGTGCCCAGGGGGTCGGGGGTCAGGTATTGACCGCGTTCGGGGTCGTAGTAGCGCTGGCCGTTGTAGTACAGCCCGGTTTCGCTATCGGCGTACTGGCCTGGCAGGCGCAGGTTTAGTGTGAAGTCCGTTTGCGCTGCTTGTGCATCCAGCCGCACCGTGCGGATGCTTGCTTGCCCAAAGGGCGCGTAGCTGGCCTGCCATACCAGTTGCCCTTGTGCGTCGGTGGCCGCTTCAATGGCCCCGAGGTGGTTCGCGTGCAGCCAGACGATTTTTTCTGCTTGGTCAAACCAGCTTTGCACGATGATTTTCAGGTCGGCCAGCACGCTGCGGGGGGCGTCGGCCAGTGGGTGGCCTGCGGGGGTGTCGATGATGGCTATGGGTCTGTTGGCCAGGTGGATGTATTGGCGCGTGATCCGGCCCTGTGCGTCGAGTTCGGCGCTGAGTTGGCGGTCCTCGTACAGGTAGGCTGTGTTGCCGCTGGCCGTGGTTTTGCTGATGCGCTCGCCCCGGTGGTTGTAGTGGTAGCGGGCCAGGCTTGTGCCTTGTTCGCGCACTTCGGTCAGTTTGCCCAGCGCGTCCCATTGGTATTCGCGTTGCCCAATTTGTGTGGGCTGGCCGTTGGCGTCGTAGCGTGCGAGCACGGCGGTCGCCCCTTGCGCTTGTTCTTCGCTCCAGCGGTGGCTTTGTGTGGGGTAGCGGGTTTGCTGCGTGGCTTTTTGCAGTTCGTCCTGCGTTTCTACGCCCTGCTGGCTCAGCACGCGCCGCTCGTTGGGGTCGTAGTGGTAGCGGTTGACTTGTGCCCTCTGCCCTTGTGCTTGCACTCCGGCGACCAGGCGGTTGCGTGCGTCGTAGGCGTAGCTGCTGCGCCCGGATTCTCCCGCGCGGTCCTCGCGGTGCAGCAGGTTGCCGCGCGTATCCCACAGGTAGCGTTGGTCCATTAGCGCCTGCGGGTCCGCTGCCAATCCCAGTGCGCCGGGCAGGGCTTCGGTGTCGGTCTCGTGGTCCGTGGGCTTGGTCGGCGCGGCCTGAGCGTGTGCGCTGCGGACTCCCAGCAGCAGTTGGCTGGTTTGGCCCAGCAGTTCTGCCGCGGCCGCGCGCCGCGCCGTTTGCATTGGCTGCGTCCGGCGGTACACGACGCGTGCCAGTACGCCTTCTTGGCTGCGCTGGTAGTGCGCTTCGATTCCGTTGCCCGTGCGCAACTGGCTCAATCCCACCAGATCGCGTCTGAGGTCTTGCACGATGGTTTGCGGCGGGCTGAGCCATTGCAGCCAGCGGGTCTGGATGCGGCTGCGCTGCAGGGCGACGATTTGGCCTTGCGGGTCGCGCTGATAGATCAGGCGGCTGCCGTCGGGCAGGCTGGTGCTGAGCACGTTGCCTTGTTCGTCGTAGGTGTAGCGCGTGAGGCTGTTCCGGGTGCTGCCGTCGGCCTGGTGCCGGATGGTGCGCCGCTCGGTCCGCAGGCCCTGCGGGTCGTGCTGGTAGTGCTCGCTTTGCGTGGGGTGTTCGAGGGCAGTGAGCTGGCTGCCTGTGTAGTGCCAGGTGGTTGTGGTGGTTTTCTTCGGGTCGGCCGCGTCGCTGATGTCTTGGCGCAGGATGCGTCCTGCTGGGTCGTACGCGTAGTGCGCCTGGTTGCCGGCGGCGTCGCGGTTGGCTATCAGGCGGTCTGCTGCGTCGTATTCCCAAATGCTGGCTCCTGCGTCGGGGCTGCTGGTGCGCACGGTGCGGCCAAAATCGTCGCGCATGGGCTGTGCGCCCGCTGTGCCAAGTTGGGGCGGCAGCAGCCGGTTGCGGCCTGCGCCGTCGGTCAGGTCCTGTATCTGTCCCCGGGCGTCGTAGCCAATGTGCAGCACCGCTCCGGTGTTGTCCCAGG
>NZ_AFAL01000435.1 GCF_000193225.1 Verminephrobacter aporrectodeae subsp. tuberculatae At4
TCGTCGGGCTCGTCGGGCTTACCGGGGCCAGAGCAGCAAATGCTCGGCCACCGGGCCCAGCGCCAGTGCCGGCACATAGTTGAGCAGGCCCACCAGCAGCACCACGCCCGCGAGCAGCGCGACGAACAGCGGGCCGTGCGTGGGCAGGGTTCCCTCGGTGGCGGGGGCGCGCTTTTTGGCGGCCAGCGCGCCGGCGAGCGCGAGCACTGCAACGATCACGCCAAAGCGCCCGAACCACATGACCAGCGCGAGCAGCGTGTTGTAGAACGGGGTGTTCGCCGACAGGCCTGCAAAAGCGCTGCCGTTGTTGTTCGCGGCGGACGACAGCGCGTACAGCACCTGCGAGAAACCATGCGGCCCGGGGGCCTGAATGCCGGCGCGGCCGGCGTCGGTCATCACGGCCACGGCCGTTCCCAGCAGCGCCAGCAGCGGCGTCACGAGAATGGCGATGGACACGAGCTTCATCTCGTGCGCCTCGACCTTTTTGCCCAGGTATTCGGGCGTGCGCCCTATCATCAGTCCGGCGACGAACACCGCCAGGATGGCGAACAGCAGCATGCCGTACAGGCCCGATCCCACGCCGCCGAACACCACCTCGCCCAGCTGCATGAGCGCCATCGGCAGCATGCCGCCCAGCGGCGTGAAGCTGTCGTGCATGGCAATCACTGCGCCGCAGCTCGCGGCGGTGGTGATCACCGCGAACAGCGCCGAGGTGGCGATGCCGAAGCGTGCCTCCTTGCCCTCCATATTGCCGCCCGACTGCAACGCGCTGGCGGCCTGATCGACGCCCCAGCGCGTGAGCAGCGGATTGCCCTGCTGCTCGAGCGCCGTGGCCGCGACCACGCACAGCACGAACAGCAGGCTCATGGTCACCAGAATCGTCCAGCCCTGGCGCGCATCGCCGACCATGCGGCCAAACACCAGGCACAGCGCCGCGGGGATCAGCAGCACCGCGAGCATTTGCAGCCAGTTGCTCGCCAGCGTGGGGTTCTCGAACGGATGGGCCGAGTTGGCGTTGAAGAAACCGCCCCCATTCGTTCCCAGCACCTTGATCGCCAACTGCGAGGCCACCGGCCCCATGGCCAGGGTCTGCGGGGCCTCGGACTCCAGCGTTTGCAGCGTGGTCGCGGGCGCCAGCGTCTGCACCACCCCCTGGCCCGCAAACACCAGCGCGAGCACCAAGGACAGCGGCAGCAGCAGCCACAGCGTGGCGCGGGTCAGGTCCACCCAGACGTTGCCGATGCCCTGCGCCGAATGCCGCGCAAAGCCGCGCACCAGCGCCAGCGCCACCACGATTCCGGTCGCGGCCGAGAGAAAGTTCTGCACCGTGAGCGCGAGCATCTGCGTGAGATGGCTCATGCTGCTCTCCCCCGCGTAGCCCTGCCAGTTGGTATTCGTGACGAAGCTCACGGCGGTGTTGAACGCCGAATCGGGGGCAATCGCCGCCATGCGCTGCGGGTTCAGCGGTAGCGCGGCCTGCAGGCGCTGCAATGCATACACCGCCAGCAGCCCCAGGCCGTTGAACACCAGCAGCCCCTGCGCGTAGCGCAGCCAGCCGCTTTCCTCGTCCGGCCGCACCCCCGCCAGGCGCCACAGCGGCGCCTCCAGCCGCCGCCCGAGCGCGAAGCGGCCGGCCATTACCGCGTCCATCGCCCACGCCAGCGGACAGGCCAGCGCCAGCAGCAGCGCCATGAAGACCGCCAGTTGCAGCCATGCCGCGGTGCTCATGAGAAGTCCTCCGGGCGCAGCAGGGCGAGCACCAGATACACCAGCAGCGCCGCTGCGAGCACCGCGGCGAGCAGCATCCAGGCGCTGGCCATCATGACCGCTCCCTCTGGCGCGACAGCCGGGCGCAGCCCTGCGCCAGTGCCATGGTCGCGAGCCAAAACAACCCGCCCAGGCCGATGAAGATCCAGTCCATGCCATTCTCCCCAAGACATGGCGCCATGCTAGGAAGGGCGGCATCAAGATGCGTGCAAGAGTGCGCGGCGGGGCGTCAAGAATGCATCAAGAGGGCGGGGGGCTACCGGTGCCCTCGTGCCAGGCGACCCCGGGTTACTACTGCCCGGACAAGCCGGTCACGCACCGGGCCGTGACTGCACAATCCGCACACAAGTCCCTTGCCACGGCCATGATGCACAAGCGTTTCTCGACCCGCGACGTCCCGCACCAGCATGGGTTTGACCATGGGCTTGGTCATGGACTTGGCTATTGGCGCGAAGTCGTCGCCGAAACCTATTTCAAGCTCCAGCTGCGCTGCGGCGAAGGGGACCGGTTGGACGGGCAACTGGACGTCTGGGACCTGAACGGCGTGCAACTGTCGCGCCTGCAATCGGGCGCGCTGGCCTATCGCCGCCTGCGCCAGCATTGCGGCGCGCAAGACCGCCAATTGCTCGTGACGCTGCCTTTGCACGGCGAGGTCGGGTTCTCGCAGCTCGGGCGCAGCACCCGCTGCGCGCCGGGCCAGTTCCTGCTCGAATCGAGCGAAGAGCCCTATGACTTCGGCTACCGCCAGCCCAACGCGATGTGGGTGCTCAAGCTGCCGGTCGCGGCGCTCAAGGCGCGCATCGGGGAGCCGGGCCGTTTCTGCGCGCGGCAGTACGACAACCGCCAGGGCATGGGCCGGCTGTTCCACGATTACCTGCAATGGGTCACGCGCCATTGCGACACGGACCACGGCAGCGCGGCGCGGGCGCTGATGGCGACGCAGCTCATCGACCTGTTGGCGCTCAGCCTGCGGCAGCACCCGGACGCGTTGCAGTCAGCGCACTCGGCGGTGCGCGACGCGCACCTGGCGCGCATCGAGGCGCACGTGCGCCAGCATCTGTCCGACCCGGCTTTGTCGCCCGAGCGCATTGCGCAGGCCAGCGGCATTTCGCTGCGCTATTTGCACCAGTTGTTCAAGGACACGGGCCAATCCGTCGCGCAATGGGTCCGCGAGCTGCGCCTGCAATCAGCCCACGAGGCGCTCAGCCGCGCGAATGGGCGGACCACGGTGGCGCAGATCGCCTACGGCGCGGGTTTTGGCGACCAGGCCCAGTTCAGCCATGCGTTCCGCAAGAAGTTCGGGCATGCGCCGAGCGAGATGCTGCGTCCGTTGCGTGCGCCTGTGCACCCCCCTGCGCGCTGATCACGTAGCAGCCGCTGGCGTCGAGCCGCGCCTGCCAGCCCGGTTGCAGCACGATGGTCGTGGTCGGCTCCTCGATCACGGCGGGGCCGGCCACGGAATCGCCGGCGCCAAGGCGCGCAGCGTCGTAGACCGGGGTCTCGATGGCGGCCGAATCGGCGCCGAAAATCATGCGCCGGCGCGTGCTGATCGCCCTGGACGCCTGGCCGCCACTTGGCGCTTGCTGCAACTGCGGCGGCTGCGCTGCGCTCTGGCCAAGAACCGTGGTCCCGATGTTCACGACCTCGATCAGGCTGTCGGGCTCGTCGTAGGTGAACAGCTGCTTGTGCAATGCATGGAAAGCGGTCTTGATGGTGCCGATGGTGGCCGGGCCGACGGCCAGCGTCCCAATGTCCACCGAGCATTCGTGGACCTGGCCGACGTAGCGCATATCGATGCTGCGCCGCAAGGCGATGCGCTCGGGCGGGATTCCCTCTTGCTGCAAAACGGCCACGCCCTGGCGCTCGAGTGCGGCAAAGCGCTGCTCCAATTGCGCGGTATCGGCGTGCGCGTCGAGCCGCATCGGCGCCGCGGCCATGTAGTCGTATTTCACGTCTGACAGGATCTGACCGAACGCGCACAGGCCCGAGGCCAGCTGGGGCACGAGCACCGTGCGGATGCCGATCTCGCGCGCCAGCGCGGTGATGTGCAGCGCGGTCGCGCCGCCGGCGCCGATCAGCGCGAAGTCGCGCGGGTCGTAGCCGCGCTCTACCGAAACGCGGCGCATGCCGTTGACCATGTTGTTGTTGACGATGCGGAAGATGCCGTAAGCGGCCTTCTCGACCGGGATGCCCAGCGGCCCGGCCAGATGCGTCGCGATCGCCTGGCGCGCTGCCGCCGCGTCGATGGCCAGGCGGCCACCGAGCAGCGACTCGGGGTTGAGGTAGCCGAGCACCACGTTCGCGTCGGTCACGGTGGGCAGCGTTCCGCCGCGCCCATAGCAGGCCGGCCCCGGGGTGGCGCCGGCCGATTGCGGGCCCACGTTGAGCAGGCCCATGCCGTCGATCCAGCCGATCGAGCCGCCGCCGGCGCCCAGCGACTCGACCTGGATCATCGGCGTGCCGATGCGGTAGCGCAGAAAGTCGTTGTCCTTGGTGACGGGGGTTCTGCCCTGGTGCGTCAGCGTGACGTCGAACGAGGTGCCGCCCATGTCAACGGTGATGAAATGCTCGATGCCCAGCGGCCGCGCGACGTGCCGCCCGGCCATCGGCGCCGAGGCCGGCCCGGAGTTGATCGCGTTCACGGCGCGCGCGACCATCACGGCGCGCGAGGCCATGCCGCCATTCGACTGGAAGTAGCGCACCGGCACGCGCAGGCCGCTGTCCTGGAAGAACTTGTCGATGCGCGCCACGTACGCGCCGAGCACCGGGCCCAGGTAGGCATTGAGCACCGCGGTCGAGGTGCGCGTGTACTCGCGCATCTGCGGAAACACCTCGGTGCCGACCGAGACGTAGACCGCGGGCAGCATCTCGCGCACGATCTCGGCCGCGCGCCGCTCATGCCGGTCGTTGGCCACGCTCCACAGCAGCGACACGGCCACCGCTTGCACGCCCTCGCGCCGGAAGCACGCGCAGGCCGCGCGAACGTCCTGCTCGTCGAGCGGCGTGTGCACCGTGCCGTTGGACAGCACGCGCTCGCGCACCGGCATGCGCAGGTGGCGTTCGACCAGGATCTGCGCCGGCGGGTAGGTGTCGTCGTAGCGGTAGCCCTCCTCCTTGTGGCCCAGGCGTATTTCCAGCGAGTCCTCGTGGCCTGCGGTGCAGATCAGGCCGGTCTTCACGCCCCGGTGCTGGAGCAGCGCGTTCAGCCCGACGGTGGTGCCGTTCACGCACAGCGTGGTCCGGCCCAGGATTTCGGCGACGCTCAGGCCCAACTTTTCGGAGATCTGCGCCAAGCCATCGGCCATCGCCCGGGTGCCGTCCTCGGGGGTCGAGGTGGCCTTGAACAGGTGGATGCGGCCCTGGTCGTCGGCGAGCACGAAATCGGTGAAGGTGCCGCCGGCATCCACGCCCAGTCGGTAGTTCATGGCTTGTCCTTGCGCAGTTCGGGGGTGCTTGCCTCCAGGCGCGCCGGGCCGGGGCGGCCGGTCCAACGGGCAACGTCGACGATCACGCCGTACTCCTGCCCGGCAGCGTCCGCCGAGACGTAGCCATTGCGCACGTCGTGCACGACTGCGTCGATCGCGCGCTCGAGCGCCGGCCCCCAGCCACCGCCGCCGGGGTTCACGGTGCAGACGCGCTCTCCGGGAGCGATCCTGAGAATGGCGTTCTTGCGCAGCACCTCGACCACCGCGTCGCCCTGCTTGCGCTCGACGCGGCCGAGCTTGAGGTCGGCGCGTGCACTGCCGGCCCCCTGCGCGCCCAAGGCCGGAAAGTGGCGGCCTTCGCCGAAGCTGATCACCGTCATCGCATGGTCCAGAGGCTCGACCTCCCAGGCCGTGGCGCAGCCGCCGCGGTGCTTGCCGGCGCCGCCGCTGTCGCGGACCAGGCCGTAGCGGTGGATCAGGATCGGGTACTGGTGCTCGAGGACCTCGACGTCGCCCGAGGTCAGCGCGCCAAAGCAGCACTGCGGGCCGACCGCGTTCCAGCCGTCCCGATGCGCGCTGGCCCCGGCGCCGCCAATCAGCGAGGCCAGGACCATGGTCACGTAGTCCTCGTGGTTGCGCGCATCGTGCCCGGCGATGTTGATGCCGCTGGAATGGCACCAGGAGCCCACGGCGCGCTCCGGCGCGGCTTGCTCCAGCGCCAGGCGCACCGCATCGGCCAGCGTTTCCATCGGCGTGGTCGTGCAGTTCACGTGCGGCGCCGGCTCGGCTGCGTTGCACAGCGTGCCCTTGGGGCCCAGGTCGAGCGTGATGCAGCGGTACAGCCCCTCGTTGTACGGCGGCGCGACCTTGGCAAACATCATCAACCCCAGGTACACGCCGGAATGCGAATTGCCTGCGTAGCTGTTGATGAAGTAGGGCACTTGCGGCGGCTGTCGATGCGGATGCTGCAGTGGTCGCCATGGATCTTCACGCGGGCATCGATGCGCAGATCGCCCAGCCCGTGGCCGGCGTCCTCGAGCACCGCGCTGGCCTGGTAGCTGCCGTCCGGCACCGAGGCGATCAGCGCGCGCATGGAGCGCTCGGCCATATTCAGCAACTCGTCCACGCAGGCCTGCACCTCGCGCACGCCGTACTTGTCGAGCAGCGCCACCAGATTGCGCTCGCCGATACCGACCGCGCCAAACTGCGCGCGCAGATCGCCCTCCCAGTCGCGGCGCGAGCGCACGTTGGACAGCAGGAAATTGATCACGTCGCCCCGCGGCCGCCCCCGCTCCCAGAGCTTGACCGGCGGTATGCGCAGGCCCTCGGCGTAGATTTCCCGGGCGTCGGGGTTGTAGCCTGCGGGCACCGGGCCACCAATGTCCGCCACGTGCCCCTTGCAAACGCTCCAGAAGACCAACTGGTCCTGGTAGAAGACGGGCTTGTACATGCAGCAGTCGAGGATATGGCTGCCCATGAGCACCGGGTCGTTGTGGTAGATCACGTCGCCCGCGTGGACGTCGTCGCCAAAGAACGCCGCCACGGCCTTCATCGCCGGCATCAGGCCGCCGAGGTGGATCGGAATATCCTGCCCCTGAAGAATCATCTCGGCGCGGTGGTTGAACAGCGCATTGCTGTAGTCATGCGCCACGTTGAAGACGCTCGAGCGCGCCGTCTTCTCCAGGGTCAGCGTCATCTCGCGCTGCGTGGTCTCCAGCGCGCCGCGCACCACGGCGAGGGTGATCGGATCGACTCTGGGGGGGCACCTGTTCATGGGGAAGCTCCTGGCCGGGGCAGCCGACGATGGCTGTCAGCAATCTAAGCCCCGGACCCCGCGAACGCTTGTCGCTGCGTGCACAAGCCTTTGTGCCCGGGTGCAGCCGGGTAACTCCTGCCGGATCGCCGCAACTACAGGCGCATGGGACAATGGCGCTGATTTTTCAGGCAGGAAGGAGCCCCCATGGAAACCACCATGCGCATCAGCGCGCTCGGGCAGGCAACCGGCGTGGATATCGAAACCATTCGCTACTACGAAAAGATCGGATTGCTGCCCGCCCCGGTCCGCAGCGACAACGGGTATCGTGCGTACGGCCACACGCATCTCGAACGCCTGGCGTTCATCCGCCATTGCCGGGCGCTGGATATTTCGCTGGCTGACGTGAAGCGATTGCTCGACTTCGTCGCACAGCCAGACGCCGACTGCGCAGACATCAATCGACTCATAGACGCCCAATGGGTCCGTGTCCGGGCGCGGCTCAGGAGCATGCGTGCGCTGGAGCGGCAACTTGCCGCGCTGCGTGCCCGGTGCAACTCCCGCCACCCCCCGGGCGAGTGCGGAATACTGCACGAACTGGTGGCCGCAGCCCACGGTGAGGGCTGCGCCTGCCATTCCGATACCAGCATGGCCCCCACGCTGAAATTCGTGACCAGCAACCGATTGGCGCGCAAGCGGGGCGAATGATAACTACTCAGCCCCCGGGCCCACGGCCCAGCCGATCAACCAAAGCGAGGTTGAACCGGAGCGCCCTGAAAGGCTGGGGTGAGCGCGTCAAACAGCTTGGCCCCTTGCTTGTGCAGCGTCGCCAAGGAAGAGTGGATGATGCAGTAATATCGTTTTCAGAATAGGAACCGAAACATGCTCGCCATCCGACTACCCGCCGAAGTGGAAACTCGCCTTGAAGCACTGGCGCAGGCTACCGGGCGCACCAAGACTTTCTATGCCCGCGAAGCCATCCTTGAGCACCTGGACGACATCGAAGATTGGTACCTTGCAGAGCGACGTCTGATCGACATTCGGGCAGAAAACCCAAACCGTGCCACTCGAAGAAGTGATGAAACGCCATGGTGTGGAATTCAACCAAATACACATTTGAGAGCGTGCTGCGGTCCGTATCAGGAGATTCGAAGTCTTCAACTAGGGGCTGGCGCCTTGGAATTCGCGGTTTACGCCTGAGCATCGGGATTTTCGGCGGTTTGAGCGTACCCCAGACGAAGCCGACCATGGGGCCGCCGACGGTGCCAGAGCCATGGATTCAGGATAACGTTAGAAAGCGTAGCAGCGTAATAGCTCCGAGCGCGCACACGACAACGTACTCCGAACGTGCAGCTCTCTCTCTTAGAAAGAGCGCGGAAAGCACCATCGAGATTATTCCGGTTGCGTTCAGTATGGGCCACGCGATTGCAGACGCGGGACTGCCAACGGCAAAAATAAAGGTGACCTGTGTCGTTACCGTGAGTAGCGCGCGAACAAAAAAGAGTGGATTGAGCAAGAACCTGACGGACGGAGCATCGCCGCTCGCCGGTCGAGTAACCAGAATGGGAACGAGAGACCAGAGGGCGCGCCACAGCATGACAGCTGTGGCAAAAACGAGCGTCGCGGAGGCAGATGAGGTGGAGGTAGCCCCGAACAGGGTAGGCGAGAGGCTCGCTTGCAGTGTCAGCGCCACCCAAATGACGCCACCGCTCGCCAGCAGCTTCCCACCTTTCCTATTCGGTCCGCTCAGCCAAAGCATTGGCAAACAGACAAGCGTCGTCGCGACCGCGAACGCGTAGGTTTCCCAACTCCAGTGGTTCGTTGACCAAAATATCCCAAGCGGAATAAATACGTCTGCGAACTTCCCGGCGACCGTCACCTGATTCACACTCAGGTTCCGGAAGGCATAGGAAAAGCTGTATGCCACCAACTGAGCCAGACCACTGAACGCCGCCGTTCGCCAATCGAACACCATGGGAATCAACTCCGATCCGGCATGGAAGAACAGCGCCATCGCGCAATACATTGCAACGGCCGGGACAACATTATTCCAAAGGTTCAAATTCAGTATCGAAAGTCGTCGCAGGCCAATCTGGTACCGATCGACAATATTGATGCCTGCTCTGCTAAGCGACGAGACAAACGCCAGCAGCATGGTTTCTTGCCCAGAGAGATCGCTCATCGCTGGAACACCCCTATCTCGCAAAAGCGCGAAGCCAAAGCTCGGAGATGAATCGCTTCGTGTCGTCAGTCAACTCCACGATTCTGTCCTTTCGCGCGTGCACAATCAAGTTACGGATTATGACCTACGGCGAGGGGCCTGAGTAGTTACTCAATGGCGTGTGTACGGAGTACTCTAAGCCGGAGCGGGGAGCCGATTCGGAGTAGTATTGCTGACGATGTTCATATCTTCATTCGCGCATCAACTTATCGTTTACGTTGTTGCAGTAACCGCATAGACCTTCAAGTATCTGATCGTCAAGCGATAACGACTCCGTGCACCTTGAACATTCCGTGTATTCGAGTTCCCACTCACATGCAACACAACAAGTTTCTTTGTGGACAAAGGTATTTTTTTCACATATTGGGCATGTTGCATAAGAAGGTGAGTCGATTCCGTCCTTGGGATGTCGATAAGTACCAACTGAAAACGATTCATAAACGCATTTCTCCACGACATCATTAAAAGCGAAGTCATGGTTGCAGGATTTGCAGCGCAGGTTGATGATCGGGTACTCATCCTTAGCGTAAGGCGCCTCAATCAGGGCAGAAGCGCATTCGGGGCACCGCATATGGCCAAGGGCAGTTTTGACAGTCGAGTATTTCCAATCAATCTTTTCCAACGATTCCTTGCATGACTTTTCTTCAGCCGAATATACCTCGTTGGTTTCCAAAAGCACCTGCCAGCAATCGTCGCCCAGCAACTCTTGAGGGTCTTTGCACAACTCATTTTTAACAAAGTCCCGAATCAGCAAGAAGGATTTGGCGACAACCTCCTGGACCGCTGCTGATGGTTCCTCGGTGTAGTAATGTTCAATTTCGTTGCGAAGATTGATTATTTGCCCAACGCGCTGCCAGTCCACTTTGATGTTCATACTTTCCAGTCGCTCCCGGATCTGATGGGCATCTACTGTTTTCTTTTCGTTGCCAACGAAATTCACATTTCCGTCAGGCCCAGGTACTGGACGCAAGTCTTTTTGGATTAACAGATTCTTGTTGTCTGCCGGCGAAAGCTCGCAGAGTTTGGCCTTAAATAATAGTAACAAACCGGCTGCAATGTTTCGTATTGCGGACACGCTACGGTCCGCATCAGGAGATTCGAAGTCTTCAACTCCGATTCGAATGGAGTTCACGGCATTGTTCAAGATCGACATTTTCTCACTTTCAATTTTCATACTAAAAAGATTTTTCGTTCATCGCCACTCGACACTGGCGAAGCGCGGTATTCTGTCAGATATCTTCCAGCAACGGATAGGGTAGCGGCTCGAGCGTGAGTGGCACGGCCGGTGCCGTGCCCACCTGCAGGGGCTGTTGCGCGGCCGAGGTTTGCAGCGACACGATCGCGTCCACGCCGCCGCCAGGCGCGCGGGCGGCCTGCACGACGGTGCCGCAGGGCTGCGTGGGGTCTGCGGCGGCAAACACTTCGGCGCCCGCGGCGATATCGACGTCGGTCGTGGCGTGCGCCACATAGGCGCGGCGCTTGAGCGTGCCGCGGAACTGGCTGCGCGCGACCACCTCTTGCCCGGGGTAGCAGCCTTTTTGGAAGTTCACGCCGCCCACGGACTCGTAGTTGAGCATCTGCGGCACGAAGGCCTGGGCCACGGGGGCGCTCAGCGTGGCCACGCCGCTGCGCACCTCGCTCCAGAGCCATAGCGCGGTGCTCAGCGCCGGGCCTGCCGGTGCGGGGTCGGTCGCCGGTGCGAGCCAGAGCGCGCGCGGCTGGCCTGCGGCGGGGTACAGGTGCACCAGGGTGGCGGCGCCGACGTCGGCCCGGGTCCACGCGGGCTGCGCGCCGTCGGCAGCGGCCGGGACCGCGTCGCCCGCGAGCCCGTAGAGGGCATGGTCTGCGCTGGCGTCGCTCAGCCGGGCCTTGGCGCGCAGCACGAACATGCTCAGGCGCGCGAGCGTGGGGCCAGCAGGTCGCGGCTACAGACCAGCAGCAGCTCGGTGGGGCTGCGCCGGAAACCGATGAAGCTCGCCTGCATGCGCCCCTTGGCCGAAAGGAACGCGGCCAGGCGCGCTTGCTGCATGCCGAGCAGGGCAAAGTCCTGCGTCAGCTGGCCATGCAGGAAGGCGGCCGCGTCCTCGCCCGCCACGCGGATCACGCCGAGATGGGGCAGGGGAGCAACACCGTTCAAAGGAGCGTTCACGGGTTCAGTCATCGCTCAATTATGATGCCCGCTTCGCTTTCCCATTCGGTTCTCCATGGCGCTGCGCGCGGCCCACGGCGCGTGCAACGGGCGCAATCCCCGAGATCGGGACAGCGCGGAACGGGCTCTGCCGGGCCGCCGGGCTCGCCCCCTCAAGGGGGGGTGGCGCCGCACGCGGCTCGCGGGTGTTTCATCTCCACATCAAACAGGCGGCAGGTCGTGCGACGTTTACTGGTTGGGTTCCTATTGGCCTTGCTCGCCGCGGGCGCTGCGCTCTGGTGGTGGCTGCACCAGCCCCTGTGGGCGGGCACCGAGGCGCTGGAACTGGCCATCGAGCCCGGCACCACGCCGCGCGGCGTGGCCCGCGGCGTGGTGGCGGCGGGCGCGTCGGCCGACGCGCGCCTGCTCTACGCCTGGTTCCGTTTCTCCGGCCAGGACCGGGCGATCAAGGCGGGCAACTATGAGATTCCCCGGGGACGACGCCCATCGGCCTGCTGCAGAAGCTGGTGCGCGGCGAGGAGGCGTTGCGCGCGCTGACGCTCGTCGAGGGCTGGAACTGGCGCCAGCTGCGCCAGGCGCTGGCCCGGGAGACGCTGCTTCGGCCCGACTCCGCCCATCTCGGCGACGCCGCGCTGATGGCGCAGCTGGGCCGCCCCGGCGTGGCGCCGGAGGGGCGTTTCTTTCCCGACACCTACACCTACGCCAAGGGCTCGAGCGACATCGCGCTGCTGCGCCGCGCGCTGCACGCCATGGACCGCCACCTGGAGTCCGCCTGGGCGCAGCGCGCCGCGGACACGCCGTTGCAGTCCGCGGACCAGGCGCTGATCCTGGCGAGCATCGTCGAAAAGGAAACCGGCCAGGCCGGCGACCGCCACCGGATTGCCGGCGTGTTTGCCAACCGCCTGCGGCAGGGCATGCTGCTGCAAACCGACCCCACGGTGATTTACGGCCTGGGCGAGAAGTTCGACGGCAACCTGCGCCGCAGTGATTTGCAGAGCAAAACGCCGTGGAACACCTACGTCCGTGCCGGCCTGCCGCCCACGCCGATCGCCATGCCCGGCAAGGCCGCGCTGCTGGCCGCCGTGCAACCCGCGCCGACGCAGGCGCTGTACTTCGTCGCCCGGGGCGACGGCAGCAGCCATTTCAGCGCCTCGCTGGAGGAGCACAACCGCGCCGTGAACCGCTATCAGCGGGGGCGGTAGTGCGCCGGCAGATTCAACCCAGGGCTCCCATGTCACGATCCGGTTTGTTCATTACGTTTGAAGGTATAGACGGCGCGGGCAAGTCCTCGCACGTCGAGGGCCTGGCCGCCGCCTTGCGCGCCCAGGGCCGCCAGGTCACCGTGAGCCGCGAGCCGGGCGGCACCCCGCTGGCGGAAAGGCTGCGCACGCTGCTGCTCGGCGAGACCATGGACGCGCTCACCGAATCCCTGCTGGTCTTTGCCGCCCGCCGCGATCACCTGCGCTGCGTCATCGAGCCCGCGCTGGCGCGCGGCGACGTGGTGCTCTGCGACCGCTTCACCGACTCGAGCTTTGCCTACCAGGGCGCGGGGCACGGGGTCGATTTCGGGGTGCTCGCAAAATTGGAGCGCATGGTGCAAACGGACCTGGTGCCCGGCGCCCGGGCCATGCGCGAGCCGGATCTGACGCTGTGGTTCGACATCGCCCCCGAGTTGGCCGCCGACCGACTGGCCGGCGCGAGCGTTCCCGACCGCTTCGAGGCCCAGCCCCTGGAGTTCTTTCGCCGCGTCGCGCAGGGCTACGCGCAGCGCGCCGCGGCTGCCCCGCAGCGCTTTGCGCGCCTGGACGCCGCGCAGGACCGCGACCGGGTGTGGCAGCAGCTCAGCAGCGTGCTGGCGCGCAGGGGCTGGCTGGCGAGCATGGCCGCTGCGCAAGAGGGGCTGGAATGAACGCCGCCAGCGCCCCGGCGCCCTGGATCGCTGCGCAGCGCAGCCGTTTGCTGGCGCAGCGCGGCCATGCCTGGCTGCTCCAGGGGCCCTCGGGTCTGGGGCAGTACGCGCTGGGAATGGAGCTGGTGCGCGCTTGGCTGTGCGATGCGCCGACTGCGGATGGCGCCTGCGGCGCCTGCGGCAGCTGCCATGCCATCGACGTGCGCACGCACGCCGACCTGTGCGTGCTGATGCCCGAGGTGCAGATGCTGGCGCTGGGCTGGCCGTTGTCGGAAAGGGACCAGGCCGAGATCGACGACAAGAAGCGCAAGCCCAGCCGGGAGATCCGCGTCGAGGCCCTGCGCGACGCCGTCGAGTTCGCCCAGCGCACCAACGCCCGCGGTCGCGGCAAGGCGGTGCTGGTGTACCCGGCCGAGCAGATGAACACCATCGCGGCGAACACGCTGCTCAAGACGCTGGAGGAGCCGCCCGGCGAGATGCGCTTCGTGCTCGCGAGCGAGGCCGCGCGGCAGCTGCTGCCCACCATCCGCAGCCGCTGCCTGGGCCACCGCATGCTCTGGCCCGCGGAGGCGGACATGCTCGACTGGTTGCAGGCGCAGGGCGTCGCGCGCGCGGCGGCCGTCGCCTTCCTGCGTGCTGCGGGCGGGCGGCCCGACGACGCATTGGCGTTGGCGCAATCGGGCCGCAGCCCGGATGCCTGGTCGGCGCTGCCGCAGGCCGTGGCGCGCGGGAGTGTGGCGGCGTTCGCAGACTGGGCGCCGGCGCAGGCGATCGACGCGCTGCAAAAGCTCTGCCACGACCTGCTCGCGGCCAGCGTGGGCGCCGCGCCACGCTACTTTGCGCCCGCGGACCTGCCCGCAGCGCCGCCGCTGGCCGCGCTGAGCCGCTGGTCGCGCGCGCTGGCGCAGGCGGCGCGCACGGCGCAGCACCCGTTCAATGCGGGCCTGATGCTGGAAGCGCTTGTCGCCCAGGCGCGAAACACCCTACACTCCAAGCACCCGACCGCCGCTGCGCCAGCTCCGCAATCCCCATGAACAGCCCCTCCACCGCGCCCCGGCCCAGCGTCATTCAGTTGGCCATCAAGGAAAAGGCCGCCCTGTACGCGGCCTACATCCCGTTTTTCACCGAAGGGGGCATCTTTGTTCCCACCCACCGGGAGTACAAGCTGGGCGACGACGTCTACGTGCTGCTGATGCTGCCCGATGACACGCAGCGCTACCCGGTGGCAGGCCGCGTGGCCTGGGTGACGCCGGCGCGGGCGGCGGGCAACCGCTCGCAAGGGGTGGGAATCCATTTCCCCAAGGACGAGAAGTCGCGCGCGCTGAAGATCAAGATCGAAGGCATGCTGGGCACGGCGCTGGGCACCGACCGCGCGACGCAGACCCTCTGATCCCGGTCGTTTCCGCCATTGGCGGATCGGCCTCCCTTGTCCCGAAGCGCATGTTCACCGATTCGCACTGCCATCTGAATTTTCCGGAGCTGTCCAGCCAACTGCCCGCGATCCGCGAGGCCATGGCGCAGGAGAAGGTCGATCGGGCGCTGTGCATTTGCACGCTCATGGAGGACTTCGAGGGCGTGCACGCGCTGGCCATGGCGCACGACAACTTCTGGTGCACGGTGGGGGTGCACCCCGACAACGAGGGGGTTGCCGAGCCCACGGTGCAGGACCTGCTGGCCTGCGCCGCGCGGCAGCGCGTGCTCGCCATCGGCGAGACGGGGCTCGACTACTACGGCCTGCAAGAGCGCAAGGGCGGCCGCGCAATCGCCGACCTGCAGTGGCAGCGCGATCGCTTTCGCACGCATATCCGCGCGGCGCGCGCCTGCGCCAAGCCGCTGGTCGTGCACACGCGCAGCGCGTCCGGGGACACGCTGGCGATCCTGCGCGAGGAGGGGGAGGACGGGGTCGGCAACCGGGCCGGCGGCGTGTTTCACTGCTTCACCGAATCGCTGCAGGTGGCCCGCGCGGCGCTCGATCTGGGCTACTACATCTCGTTCTCCGGAATCGTGACCTTCAAGAACGCGCAGGATCTGCGCACGGTGCTGGCCTTCGTTCCGCTGGAGCGCATGCTCATCGAGACCGACAGCCCCTACCTCGCGCCCGTGCCCTACCGGGGCAAGACGAACAACCCGTCGTACCTGCCGCACGTGGCCCGGCAGGTGGCGCAGACCCGGGGCCTGGCGCTGGAAGCGGTGGCCGAGGCCACGAGCCGCAACTTCGACCACCTGTTCCGGCCGGGGGCGCCGGCATGAGCCTGCGCCGGCGCCCGGTATGGCTGGCGCTGACGCTGGCGCTGCTTGCGGCGCGCACCCGCGCGGGCGCGCACGAGGACTTTTTCGTCGCCATCCTGCGCGATGACGGCGACACCATCACGGCGCTGCTGCGCCGCGGGTTCGACCCTGACACGCGCAACGCCCGGGGTCAGGTGGGGCTTACGTTGGCGCTGCGCGCGAACGC
>NZ_AFAL01000434.1 GCF_000193225.1 Verminephrobacter aporrectodeae subsp. tuberculatae At4
GAAGCCGTGGCGCAACGGCGCGGGGCCGGGCGCGCGCAGCGGCAACGCCGGCGGCGCTGAGCGCCAGCGCGCAGCCGCGCAGCCGGATCCGATGAAAACCTCCGTGGGCTATATCGGCGGGGACAGCCTGTCGAGACATCGCCAGGACAAACGCCGCCCTGGTGGCGGCGGCGGTCCCCGGCGCGGCGGCGGGCGTTGAGTCCGGGAGTCCAATGCAGGGCCTGCATCGTTAGAATCAGAGACTTTGCCTGGCGGACGAGCGCAACGCAATCCACTTGGCATCATCGCAATATTCATCATCAGGGAACCCCCACATGGCCATCGAGCGCACCCTCTCCATCATCAAGCCCGACGCAGTGGCAAAGAACGTCATCGGAAAAATCTACGCACGCTTTGAAGCGGCTGGCCTGAAGATCGTCGCAGCACGCATGACCCACCTGTCGCATCTGGAAGCGCAGCAGTTCTACGCCGTGCACAAGGAGCGCCCTTTTTTCAAGGATCTGGTGGACTTCATGGTCTCCGGTCCGGTGATGATCCAGGTCCTGGAAGGCGAAAACGCGGTTCTCAAGAACCGCGAACTCATGGGTGCCACGGACCCCAGGAAGGCGGAAGCCGGCACCATCCGCGCCGACTTCGCCGACAGCATCGACGCGAACGCGGTGCACGGCTCCGACGCCGCGGAAACTGCCCGGGCAGAGGTCGCGTTCTTCTTCCCGGGACTGAGCATCTACTCGCGCTGATACCGCCATGCCGTCGTTTCCCATGCCGCATCCTGCCAGCAGCGCGGGATGCGCGCGCCATGGGGACGATGGCGTTCGGCTGCCATGAAAACCAATCTGCTGGAGTTTGACCTCGACGCGTTGGCCGCTTTTTGCGCGCAGTTGGGCGAGCAGCGGTTCCGTGCCACGCAGCTGTTTCGCTGGATTCACCAGCGCGGCGCGAGCGACTTTGGCGCCATGAGCGACCTGGCCAAGGCGCTGCGCAGCAAACTCGAGGGCTGCGCGCGGGTGGAGGCTCTGCCGCTCATCTCCGAGCAGGCAGCGTCAGACGGTACGCTGAAGTGGCTGTTCGACGTGCGCGATGGCAACGCCGTCGAGGCGGTGTTCATCCCGGAAGACGACAGGGGGACGCTATGCGTTTCTTCGCAGGCCGGATGCGCCGTGGGCTGCCGTTTTTGCTCCACCGGCCATCAGGGCTTCAGCCGGAATCTGACGGCGGGCGAGATCGTCGCCCAGCTGTGGTTTGCCGAGCATTCCTTGCGCAAGCGCTTCGGCACCGCAGAGCGGGTGATCACCAACCTGGTGATGATGGGCATGGGCGAGCCCCTGCAGAACTATTCCGCGCTGATCCCGGCCCTGCGGGTGATGCTCGACGACCATGGCTACGGCCTGTCGCGCCGGCGGGTGACCGTGTCGACCTCGGGCGTCGTTCCCATGCTGGACCGCCTGGCACAGGATTGCCCCGTGGCCCTGGCGGTTTCCTTGCATGCCCCGAACGATCCGCTGCGCGACAAGCTGGTGCCGCTCAATCGCAAGTATCCGATCCACGAGCTGCTGCAGGCGTGCAAGCGCTATCTGGTGCATGCGCCGCGGGACTTCATCACGTTCGAGTACTGCATGCTCGATGGCGTCAACGACCAGTTGGCGCAAGCCCGGGAGTTGATCGATCTGGTGCGGGGCGCCGAAATCCGCTGCAAGTTCAACCTCATTCCTTTCAACCCATTCCCCGCGTCGGGGCTGTTGCGTTCGACGCAGAATCAGCTGCTTGCGTTTGCCAAGGTCCTGAGCGACGCCGGAATCGTCACCACGGTGCGCAGGACCCGCGGGGATGATATCGACGCGGCTTGCGGTCAGCTGGCGGGAGACGTCAGGGACCGCACCCGGGCCGTGCTGCGCATCGCAAGGCAGCGCACGATCGAGCTCAAACCGGTGGCTTGAGCGGGTCAACGAGAACACTTCGAGGAGACTCAACATGGTGCAATGGCTTGGACGCTGGCCGCATTTCGTCCGCTGGACGCTCACGGCATGCGGCGCAGTCGCATGCGTGCTGGCGCTGCCGGGCTGTGCGACGAAGAACGCGGACGCCGTCAACGACGCGAACGCCGGGCTGGTCACCCCCTCGGACGAGCCCGAGGTGCGGCGCCGGGCGCGCATCCGGCTGGAACTTGCGGCCAACTATTTCGAGACCGGGCAGACGACCGTGGCCCTGGACGAGGTCAAGCAGGCGCTCACGGCAGACCCCGCGTATGCCGATGCGTTCAACCTGCGTGGCCTGATCTACATGCGGCTCAACGACTTCCCGCAGGCGGAAGACAGTTTCAACCGCGCCCTGGCGCTGCGCAGCGGCGACCCCAGCCTGCTGCACAACTACGGCTGGCTGCTCTGCCAGCAGCGCAAATACGCGCAGGCGGACCCGTACTTCGTCCGGGCGTTGGCCAACCCGGCCTATACGGCACGCGGCAAGACGCTGATGGCGCGTGGACTGTGCCAGTCGGGTGCGGGGCAGTTTCCCGAGGCGGAGCAGTCCTTGCTCAAGGCGTATGAACTCGATGCGGCGAATCCGGTGGTGGGCTACCACCTCGCCGCTCTTTTGCTGCGGCGCAATGAGCTGCCCCGGGCGCAGTTTTATATTCGGCGCATCAACAACAGCGATTGGGCCAATGCCGAGTCCTTGTGGCTGGGAATAAAAATCGAGCGCGCGCTGGGGAGTTCCGTGGCGATGAAGCAGTTGGCAGACCAGCTGCGCAAGCGGTTTCCGGAATCGCGCGAGCAGGGCGCATACGAACGCGGGGCCTTCAGTGAGTGAGCGCATGGGTGACGGCCTGATGGGGCCCGGTCACTTCGATTTCCGGAGGACGCGTAAGTCTGGAGTCAGAAAAATTGCGTAAATCGGGTTTAATATTCGACGCATCAACAACAGCGATTGGGCCAACGCCGAGTCCTTGTGATCGGGGATCAGAATCGAGCGCCCCCTGGCTGGAGGCTCCGTGGCTATGAAACAGTGGACAGAGCAGTTGCGCAAGCGGTTTCCGGATTCGCGCGAGCAGGGCGCATACGAACACGGGGCTTTCAATGAGTGAGAGTGAGGCGGTGGCAAGTGAGGTGACGGCGGGTGGCCTGCTGCGGGAGGCGCGCCAGGCAGCAGGCGTGCATATTGCGGCATTGGCGCTGACACTGAAGGTCCCCGCAAGCAAGCTGGAGGCGCTGGAGGCGGACGAGCATGCGGCATTGCCGGACATGGTGTTCGCGCGGGCCCTTGCGTCCAGCGTCTGCCGGATGCTCAAGGTGGACCCGGCACCGGTTCTGGCACGGCTTCCGCAAAGCCGGAATCCCCCCATGTCGGCAAACCGTGCCGGGCTGAATGCCCCGGTGAAGGGCGGTGCGGGCAAATTTCCTGCCTTCTCCTACACAGCCCCCCAGATCGCGTCGCGTTTGGTGATGCTGCTCGTTCTGCTCCTGCTCGGGGGGGCTTCGCTGCTGTTTTTCATCCCGCGTCTGCAACAAGGGGGCGCCGTCATGCCGGTCCCGGACCTGTCCCCTCCCGATTCGGTGGGGGATGCGTCGATCACCGCCCTGCCTGCTGAAGGGGCTCTCGCGCAGGGGGATCTTGTTCCGGATTCTGTTCCAGTGGCTGCGGACGCCACTCCCGCGGCTGTTCCCGCATCGGGCGCGGCCAGCCCGGCATCGGCTCCTGCTGCGCTGGCCGAGTCTTTGGGCGTGTTGGTATTGCATGCCCGCAGCCTGTCCTGGGTTCGGGTGCGGGACGCCACGGGTGCATTTGCGTTGCAACGCAATCTGCTCGCCGGGGAGTCCGTTTCGGTTGCCGCGCCGATCCCATTGGACGTTGTAATTGGCCGGGCAGACGCCATGGACGTGACGGTTCGTGGCAAGCCCTTTGATCTCGCGCCTGTCTCGCGTGAAAACGTTGCTCGTTTCGAGGTGAAATAAATGATGAAAAACTCCCAAACCAAAATCCAAACCCAAACCGATTTCGAACCCATTGCGCTCGCATCTCCCCACCCCCGCCGCTCGCGCCAGGCGAAGATTGCCTGGGAATCGTGCGTCGTGACCGTGGGGGGCGATGCGCCCGTGCGGGTGCAGTCGATGACCAACACCGACACGGCGGACGCCATCGGCACGGCGATCCAGGTCAAGGAACTGGCCCAGGCGGGCTCGGAATTGGTCCGCATCACGGTGAACACGCCGGAAGCGGCGGCGGCCGTTCCCTCGATCCGCGAACAACTCGACAAGATGGGGCTGAGCGTGCCCCTGGTGGGGGACTTCCATTACAACGGGCACCGCCTGCTCACGGATTTCCCGGACTGCGCGCAGGCGCTTTCCAAGTACCGGATCAACCCGGGAAACGTCGGCCGGGGCGACAAGCGGGACCTGCAGTTCGGCCAGATGATCGACGCCGCGATGCGCTGGGACAAGGTGGTGCGCATCGGTGTGAACTGGGGCAGCCTGGATCAGGAGTTGTTGGCGGATTTGATGGACACCAACAGTCGCCGCAGCACGCCGTGGCAGGTGCGCCAGGTGATGTACGAGGCGCTCGTCAGCTCTGCGGTCGCGTCCGGGCGCCGTGCCGAAGAAATGGGCCTGAATGGCGATCAGATCATTCTTTCGTGCAAGGTCAGCAGCGTTCAGGACTTGATCGCGGTGTACCGTGAACTGGCGCAGCGCTGCGACTACGCGCTGCACCTGGGGCTGACCGAGGCCGGCATGGGGACCAAGGGGACCGTCGCGTCCACTGCCGCGATCGCGATCCTCCTGCAGGAGGGTATTGGCGACACCATCCGCGTGTCCCTGACCCCTCAGCCCGGGGAGGCCCGGACGCAGGAAGTCCTGGTCTCCTGCGAGATTTTGCAGTCGCTGGGAATGCGGGCCTTCGCTCCCAGCGTCACGGCCTGTCCCGGTTGTGGTCGCACCACCAGCACCACGTTCCAGGATCTGGCCAAGCAGATCGACGATTTCCTGCGGTCCCGGATGCCCGTATGGCGCGAGCGCTATCCCGGGGTCGAGAACTTGCGCGTCGCCGTCATGGGCTGCATCGTGAATGGCCCGGGCGAGAGCAAGCAAGCGGATATCGGCATCAGCCTGCCCGGAACGGGCGAGGCGCCCGCAGCGCCGGTCTACATCGATGGCGAAAAGACGACGACCTTGCGCGGGGACAATATTGCCAACGAGTTTCATGAGATCGTCGAGCACTACGTCGAAAAGCGCTTTGGCGTAGAAGAAGAAGCTCACGCCTGATCCCTTGCGTCCTTGCCGCCACCCGCTCGGGCGCGAGCCGGTGGTGGCCTCGACAAAAAACCTGCCGGACAGGGAAAGCCCCCGTGAGCAAAGAAAGAAATACCGCTTCACCCAGGCCGGAGAAACTGCTTGCGGTGAAGGGAATGAACGACATCCTGCCGCCCGAATCCGCCCGGTGGGAGTGGCTCGAAGCCAAGGTCCATGAATTGATGGCCCGGTACGCGTACCGCAGCATCCGCACGCCCATCGTCGAGCCGACGCCGCTGTTTGTGCGCAGCCTGGGCGAGGTCACCGACATCGTCGAGAAGGAGATGTATTCGTTCGAGGATCGTCTCAACGCAGAACTCCTGACCCTGCGTCCCGAGGCCACGGCCGGGGTCGTGCGCGCGGTCGTCGAGCACTCCATGCTCTATGACGGGGGCAAACGGCTCTACTACATGGGACCCATGTTTCGCCACGAGCGCCCGCAAAGGGGGCGCTATCGTCAGTTCCATCAGGTCGGAGCGGAGGCCCTGGGTTTCCCCGGCGCCGAGGTCGATGCGGAGTTGATTCTTCTGGCCCATGCGCTGTGGCGCGAACTGGGCCTGCAAGATGTCCGGCTCGAGATCAACAGCCTGGGCGAGCCGCATGAACGCAGGGCGCACCGCGCCGCCTTGATTGCCCATCTGGAACGGCATATCGACGCCCTGGACGAGGAAGCGCGTCGCCGTCTGCACAGCAATCCTTTGCGGATACTGGACACGAAGAATCCGGCCATGCAGGCCATCGTCGAGGCGGCGCCCCGCTTGCTCGACTTTCTGGGCGACGCATCCCGGGCGCATTTCGACGCGGTGCAATCCATTCTCAGCGCCAACGGCGTGGCATGGACGGTCAATCCCCGGCTCGTGCGCGGAATGGACTACTACAACCTGACGGTTTTCGAGTTCGTCACCGATCGCCTGGGTTCGCAGGGGACGATCTGCGGTGGGGGGCGCTATGACTATCTCGTCGAGCAGGTCGGGGGCAAGGCGGCGCCCGCGGTGGGTTGGGCGCTGGGCATCGAGCGGGTGCTCGAACTGCTTGGGGAGCAGGATCGGGCGCCGCCCGGCCTGGTGCCCGATGCGTACGCCATCATCCCCTGCGTTGCCGTTCTGCCCTTGGCCATGCGCACGATCGAGCGCTTGCGGCAGCAGGGCGTGAGCGTGCAGATGCACGCCGCGCCTGCGGGGGCGAGGGAATGGGCAGCATGAAATCCCAGTTCAAGAAGGCGGACGCCAGCGGGGCCTTGTACGCGCTCGTGTTTGGCGAAGAGGAGTCCTCGCGGGGCATGGTGACCGTGAAGTCGCTGCGCGATGGTGTCGGCGCGCAGGTCGAGCGCCCGCTGGACACCATTGCCCAGTGGTCGGGCACCCTACAATCGGCCTGCTGAACAGACTATTCCTCCCATGGCCAATCACCTCGACCTCGAAGAACAAGAACAACTGGACCAACTCAAGCATTTCTGGAACCGCTGGGGCACCCTCATCGGCTCGGTGCTGGTTCTGGTGGCCGGTTCCGCGGCCGCGTGGAATGGCTACCAGTATTGGCAGAACCGGCAGGCGACGCAGGCGGCAGCGCTCTTTGACGCGCTCGACGCCGCAGCGCGCACGGGCGATCGGTCGCGCATGGAACAGGCCTTTGGCGACCTGAAATCCAAATATCCGGGCACTGCACAAGCGGGGCAGGCGGCCCTGGCCCTGGCCAAGGCCATGCAGGATGCGGGCAACGCCGATGGCGCGAAGCAAGCGCTTGGCTGGGTGGCGCAGCAGTCCACCGACGAGGGGCTCAAGGCCCTGGCCAGGCTGCGTCTGTCGGGCGTGCTGATGGACCAGAAAAACCATGAGGAAGCCCTCGAGCAACTCTCCGGCAGTTTCCCGCCTGAATTTGCGCCCCTCGTTGCCGACCGCCGGGGGGACATCCTCGTCTTGCAGGAAAAACGCCCGCAGGCCATTGCCGAGTACACCAAGGCTTACCAGGGTTTCGAGGAAGGTGCGGAATACCGGCACCTTATCGAGTTCAAGCTGAACGCCCTGGGTGTCGCGCCGCAGGCTGCCGTCGTGGCTGCGGCCGCATCCTCTGCGGAGACCAAGTGAGCATGGCATCGATTGGCTACCCGTTCCTTGTGCGTGGCGCTGCGTGCACGCTGCTTGCTGCGGCGCTGGCAGGATGTTCGTCGTGGGGCAGCAGCCCCCGCCCCGTGCCGGAAGATTTGGGGGCGAACGTCCCCATTCTCGGCGTTCACCAGGTATGGACCTCCCGCGTTGGCAGCGTTGCCGGGCTGCATCTGGAGGTCTCCGTTGCGGGCCATGTGGCGACGCTGGCCTCCGCCGACGGCGTGGTCGCTGCGATCGACGCGCGCACCGGCGGTGACGTCTGGCGCATTGCGCTGGGAGAGCCATTGTCGGCGGGTGTCGGGAGCGATGGGCGCTTGGCGGCCGTGGTCTCGCGCGACAACGCGCTGATCGTCATCGACGCCGGTCGCCTGCGCTGGCGGGAGACCCTGCCCGCCCAAGTGTTTACGCCCCCTCTGGTCGCCGGTGGGCGTGTTTTCGTGCTGGCTGCGGACCGTTCGGTGTCCGCCTACGACGCGGCCACCGGGCGCCAGCTATGGGTCCAGCAGCGTCCCGGCGAGCCGCTGGTTTTGCGCCAGGCAGGGGTTCTTCTGGCGCGGGGCGACACCCTGGTCGTCGGACTGTCTGGCCGCCTCGTGGGATTCAACCCCGACAACGGCAACGTGCGCTGGGAGGCGCCCCTTGCGAACCCGCGGGGGACCAACGACGTGGAGCGCCTGGTGGAATTGGTCGGCCGCACCAGCCGGGTTGGAGACAGCGTGTGCGCGCGATCCTTCCAGGCCGCGGTGGGCTGCGTGGATACCGCAAGAGGCACTGTCGCCTGGACGCAAGCGGCCAGTGGTGCAGAGGGTGTTCACGGCGATGAGCAGGCGCTCTTTGGCACGGAAAGTAACGGCACGCTTGTCGCATGGCGCCGCAGCGACGGAGGGCGTTTGTGGACCAGTGACCGGCTCAAGCATCGGAAGCTGACGGCGCCCTTGCTGCTCGGACGCTCCGTAGTGGTCGGTGACGATGCGGGTCTGGTTCATTTGCTGTCGCGCACGGACGGTGCTTCGCTGAACCGCATTTCCACGGATGGATCGGGTATTGCGGCGGCGCCGGTGGTGGCCGCCGACACGCTGGTGTTCGTTACCCGCAATGGCGCCATTTACGGATTCCGTCCCGATTGACTGCCTTCGATGAAGCCAGTCATCGCTATCGTGGGGCGTCCGAATGTCGGCAAGTCCACGCTGTTCAATCGTCTGACCAAGTCCCGCGACGCCATCGTGGCCGACTTTGCCGGGCTGACACGCGACCGGCATTACGGCAACGGCAGGCAGGGCAGGTACGAATACATCGTCATTGACACCGGGGGCTTTGAGCCGGATGCGTCTGACGGAATCTACCGGGAGATGGCCAGGCAGACGCAGCAGGCGGTTGCCGAGGCCGACGTGGTCATCTTCGTCGTCGATGCCCGCGCCGGCGTGTGTGCCCAGGACCAGGACATCGCCAACTACCTGCGGCGCTCGGGCAGGCCGTGCGTGCTGGTGGCGAACAAGGCCGAGGGCATGCTCGAGGGCGCGCAACCGGCGCAGTTCTACGAACTGGGACTCGGGACGGTCTACCCGGTATCTGCGTCCCATGGGCAGGGGGTCCGCGACTTGGTGGAGGTGGCCCTCGACCCCCTGCATTTGCCGGAACAGGACGCATCGGATGCGAACGCCGACAAGGGCACGATCCGGCTCGCCGTGGCGGGGCGCCCGAACGTCGGCAAATCCACGTTGATCAATACATGGTTGGGCGAGGAACGGCTCGTCGTCTTCGACATGCCCGGAACCACCCGGGATGCGATCGTGGTGCCTTTTGAACGCAGTGGTCAGCGCTTTGAACTGGTGGATACGGCGGGACTGCGCCGCAAAGGCAAGGTCTTTGCGGCGGTCGAGAAGTTTTCGGTCGTGAAAACACTTCAGGCCATAGAGTCTGCGCATGTCGTGCTGCTGGTGTTGGACGCCACCCAGGGCGTCACGGATCAGGATGCCCATATCGCGGGATACATTTTGGAGAGCGGGCGCTCCGTCACGCTCGCCGTGAACAAGTGGGACGCTGTTGACGCCTACCAACGCCAGTTGTTGCAACGGTCCATAGAGAGTCGGCTGGCGTTCCTGAAGTTTGCCGCGCTGCATTTCATTTCGGCACAAAAGCGCCAGGGCCTCGGTCCGTTGTGGGCTTCCATCGTCCAGGCGTATCGCTCCGCAAATTGCAAGATGTCTACGCCCGTGCTGACCAGGCTGCTGCTGGAAGCCGTGCAGTTCCAAAGTCCCAAGCGGGCAGGCATGTTCCGTCCCAAAATGCGTTACGCTCACCAGGGCGGAATGAATCCCCCGGTGATCGTCATCCACGGGAACTCGCTGGAGCATGTGACGGATGCCTACAAACGTTTTCTGGAAGGGCGTTTTCGCAAGGCGTTCGATCTGGAGGGAACGCCGCTGAGGATCGAACTGAAAACTTCACACAATCCCTTTGTCAACAAGGACGAGGGTTGATGAGGCAAAGGCAGTGTTTGCGCAGGGCCATGTCTTGTCGCCCGCAAGACAACTGCGGGATTTGTGGTAAGGTGCGGTTTTAACAACAACGCTTTGAACACGGAGGATATCGTGAGCAATAAAGGCCAACTCTTGCAGGACCCCTTCCTCAACACCTTGCGTCGGGAGCATGTTCCGGTCTCCATTTATTTGGTGAACGGCATCAAACTGCAAGGGCAGATCGAATCATTTGATCAGTACGTGGTGTTGCTGCGCAATACAGTGACCCAGATGGTCTACAAGCACGCGATCTCCACGATTGTTCCGGGTCGCGCGGTCAACTTTTCTACGGCAGATGCCCCTGATGCAGACGGCAGCAGCGCCTGAGTCGTTGCCGCCCGGCTGCCGATTTTCGCGATCTTCGTTCCTGAGTCGGGCGCAACGAAAGGGCGGCGCGCTTTGAGCTCGGCCACATCTCCGCAGGAAGACAGCGCGGCCGTGCTCTTGGTCGGGGTGGACCTCGGCCTGCCCCACTTCGACGGCGATCTCGAGGAATTGGGATTGCTCGCGCAGACGGCGGGCATGCGCCCCGTCGCCCGCATTACCTGCAAGCGCCAGGCGCCCGATGCGGCGTTGTTCGTGGGCAGTGGCAAGGCAGATGAAATCCGGACCCTGGCGCAGATGCATGGCGCGGCAGAAGTGCTGTTTGACCAGTCTCTGAGCCCGGCGCAGCAGCGCAATCTGGAGCGCCACATCGAGTTGCCCGTGAATGACCGCACGCTCTTGATCCTTGAGATCTTCGCCCAGCGTGCGCGCAGCCACGAGGGCAAATTGCAGGTCGATCTCGCCAGGCTCCAGTATTCGAGCACGCGCCTGGTGCGGCGCTGGTCGCACCTGGAGCGCCAGAGCGGGGGGATTGGTGGGCACGGGGGCCCGGGCGAGAAGCAGATCGAACTCGACCGGCGCATGATCGGCGACGCCATCAAGCGAACCCGCGAGCGCCTGGAAAAGGTCAAGCGGCAACGATCGACGCAGCGTCGGCGGCGTGAGCGGCGCGATACCTTCAACATCTCGCTCGTGGGCTACACCAACGCGGGCAAATCCACGCTTTTCAACGCCTTGGTAAAGGCGCGTGTCTACGCCGCAGACCAATTGTTTGCGACCCTGGACACCACGACCCGCCAACTGTATCTTGCCGACGCGCAGCGTTCCGTATCCCTGTCCGATACCGTAGGGTTTATCCGGGACTTGCCGCACGGTCTGGTGGATGCCTTTCAGGCCACGCTCCAGGAGGCCGTGGACGCCGATCTGCTGCTTCACGTCGTAGACGCTTCAAGCCCGGATTTCCCTGAGCAAATGGCCCAGGTGCACCGTGTTTTGCATGAAATCGGGGCCGCTGATGTTGCGCAAATAGTGGTCTTCAACAAGCTGGACGCGCTTGTGGCCGAGCGACGCCCCCCGATTCTGCAAGACCGCTACGAGGTCGCCGGGCAACTGCTGCCACGCTTGTTCGTGAGCGCCCGAACGGGTGAGGGGCTGGATAATCTGCGGCGTACACTTTCGGACAAAGTGCTTGCCGCGCAGGCCGGCAGGCTTTCGGGCGACGGCGTTGAGTTGCCGGATGTCCGGCCCTGATCGGAAACAGATCGATTGACGCCACCAGAGAATCAGAGACTTCGCGCATGAATTTGCAAAAAACCACCCTGCGCTGGGCTTGGCTGCCGGAACGCATCCGGGGCATGCTCAACCTGAACGACCCGCGTTGGGGTCGAGGGGAAGACAAGCCGCCGCAAGAAGGTGAACGCCCCGAGGAGCCGCCACCCGCACCGCCGCCGCCCGCACCGCCACCGCCCGGAAATCGGGGGAGCGGTCAGCGTCCGAAGAATGGACAACCGCCAGATCTCGACGAACTCTGGCGGGACTTGAATCGCAAACTGGGAGGCTTGTTTGGCGGCCGGAACGGCGGTGGCCGGCGGCCGGGCAACGGCGGCGGGGTCGAGCCCGGAATGAAGAGCGCCGGGGTGGGCGCCGGCTTGGTTGCCGCAATCGTCTTCGTCATCTGGATGGGCACGGGCTTCTTTATCGTCCAGGAGGGGCAGCAGGCCGTCATAACCCAGTTTGGAAAATACAAGGGCACCGTGGGAGCCGGTTTCAACTGGCGCTTGCCGTACCCCATAGAGCGCCATGAACTGGTCTTCGTGACCCAGATCCGCTCGACGGATGTGGGCAGCGACGCGACCATCAAGAGCACGGGGCTCAGAGGGTCGGCAATGCTCACGGAGGACGAGAACATCGTCGAGATCAAATTTTCCGTGCAGTATCGTTTGAACGATGCCCGGGCTTGGTTGTTCGAGAGCAAGAATCCCTCGGAAGCCGTCGTTCAGGCGGCGGAAACGGCTGTGCGCGAAGTCGTCGGCAAGATGCGCATGGATACTGCCTTGGCAGAGGAACGCGACCAGATTGCGCCCCGTGTCCGTATCTTGATGCAGACGATTCTCGATCGCTACAAGGTTGGCGTCGAAGTGGTGGGAATCAATCTGCAGCAGGGCGGCGTGCGCCCGCCGGAGCAGGTGAAGGCGTCTTTTGACGACGTGTTGAAGGCCGCTCAAGAGCGCGAGCGGGCCAAGAATGAGGCCCAGGCCTACGCGAATGACGTCATCCCGCGCGCGGCCGGTTCCGCGTCCCGCCTCGAGCAAGAGGCCTCCGCGTACAAGGCGCGCATCGTGGCGCAGGCGCAAGGGGACGCGCAGCGCTTTTCTTCGGTTCTGGCGGAGTACCAAAAGGCCCCGCAAGTCACGCGCGACCGGATATATCTGGACGCAATGCAGCAGATTTACGGCAATGTGACCAAGATTCTGGTGGACTCCCGCCAGGGCTCCCAACTGCTGTACCTGCCGCTCGACAAGATCATGCAAGGCGCCGCGGGGGGCGCTGCCCCGGTCGATTCCTCGGCTGCGGGTGCGGCTTCCTCGGTGGCGCCTGCGGCGCCGGCGGCCCCTTTTTCGAATGACCCCCGGGCGCGCGACAGCAGCCGCACCCGGGACCGTGAATCGCGCTAGGAGCAAGTCGTGAACAGAGTCGGATTCATTGCCTCCACCTGCCTGGTGGTGCTTGCCCTGATGAGCTCCATGCTTTTCGTGGTGGATCAACGCCAGTTCGGCGTGCTTTATGCGTTGGGCCAGATCAAGGAAGTGATCACCGAGCCGGGCCTGAACTTCAAGCTGCCCCCGCCGTTCCAGAACGTGTCGTATATCGACAAACGCCTGCTGACGTTGGACAGCATGGACACGGAGCCGGTGCTGACCGCCGAAAAGCAGCGGGTGGTGATCGACTGGTACGTGCGCTGGCGCATCTCCGAGCCCACGGAATACATCCGCAACGTGGGCCTGGACGAGAGTGCCGGCGCCATGCAACTCAACCGCGTGGTGCGCAACGCCTTTCAGGAAGAGATCAACCGGCGCACCGTCAAGGAACTTCTCTCGCTCAAGAGGGAGGCCTTGATGGCGGACGTCAAGCGCGAGGTTCTCGACACCGTCCGTGGCGCCAAGCCATGGGGCGTGGACGTCGTGGACGTGCGCATCACCCGCGTGGACTATGTGGAGGCCATTACCGAATCCGTGTACCGCCGCATGGAGGCAGAGCGCAAGCGGGTGGCGAACGAACTGCGCTCCACCGGCGCTGCCGAGGGGGAGAAAATCCGGGCCGATGCGGATCGACAGCGTGAGGTCGCGATAGCCAATGCATACCGGGACGCGCAGAAGGTCAAGGGCGAGGGCGACGCGGAAGCTGCGCGCATCTATGCCGAAGCCTTTGGCCGTGACCCGCAGTTCGCACTGTTTTATCGCAGCCTTGAAGCCTATAAGTCGAGTTTCAACAAAAAGAGCGATGTGCTGGTGCTCGATCCCTCGTCGTCGGACTTTTTCAAAGCCTTCCGCGGGCCTGCGGCAGGCCAGGCACCCGCTGCGCGCAAGTAGCGACAGAGCCCGCCCCGGCCCGGGTCGTTGGTGCGTCGGCGCGCGCCAGTTCAATGGGGATGGACTTTTTCCTGCAGCCAAACCTTGATGAGCGATTGGTACGGAACGTCGCGCGCGTTGGCCGCCGTTTTGATGGAGTCCAGCAGGTGCTGAGGCAGCCGAAGGGAGATCGTCTTGGTCGTCGGCTTCAAGTTGGGCAACGACACCTTCCGGGCCTTGGACCAGTCAAAGTGTTGGGTGGAATCGTTGGCCTCCCAGTACGCCCGCTCGTCTTGCTCGCTGGCGAAATGAGGGGGCGGCTTCAATGCGGTCTTAGTGGGCTTGGTCATAAATTACTCGCTCTTTTCGGTGCATGTCTCTGGCAGAGATCACGCGAATCAGTGGGTCCGCCTTCCTCAACGTGAAGGTGATGTGCAGTACACGCCCTGCATCGGTCTTGCCCAAAGCGTGCATGCGAGGTTCCCGTTGGCTGTGGCTCGTGTCTTCCAGAAGCAGGAGCGGTGTATTGAAGAACACCTGTTCCGCCTCTGCCATGGAGACGTCATGCTTGTCTTGGCTTTTGCGGGCGTTGCCAGCGTCCCAGTCGAAGCCACTGATCTTGCTGAGGTCAAGCATTTTTGTATATTACCATAGTATACAAGCGGCAGCAGCGCCAGGTTTTTTCAGACGCTCGGAGGTCTCTGGGGCTTGGCGCCTAGAATGCCCCCGCCCCACCCCCGAAAGACTGCCTCCATGACCCAGGGACTGATCCGCATCCGCGGCGCGCGCCAGAACAACCTCAAAAACCTGGACTTGGACATCCGCACGGGGGAGCTTACGGTGGTCACCGGCCCCAGTGGCTCGGGCAAGTCCAGTCTGGTTTTCGACACGCTCTACGCCGAGGGCCAGCGGCGCTATGTGGAAACCTTCAGCGCCTATGCGCGCCAGTTTCTCGAGCGCATGGACCGGCCTGCCGTGGACCGGGTCGATGGCGTGCCCCCGGCGATCGCCATCGACCAGACGAACCCGGTGCGTTCGAGCCGCTCCACCGTGGGCACCATGACGGAGCTCAACGACCATTTGAAGCTGCTGTTCGCGCGCGCGGGCCAGCTGTTCGACCAGCACACGGGCCAGCCGGTGCGCCACGATTCGCCCGAGACGATTTATGCCGAGTTGCAGCGGCGCTGCGCGCGGGCGGGCGACCCGCGCATCGTGCTGACCTTTGCGGTGGAACTGCCTGCCGATACCTCGGCCGGGCAGCTCGCGCAATGGCTGTCGGCCGGCGGCTTTACCCGGGTGCAGGCCGAGCACGCAGTGAGCACGCCGACCGGGCCGCGCAGGCAGCTCGACGTGGTGGCCGACAGCCTGCGCCTGGGCAGCGCCGAAAAGGCCCGGGTCATCGAGGCCATCGAGCTCGCGCTCAAGCGCGGCAGCGGGTTGCTGACCGTGTACTGCCCGCTCGAAGCGGGCGCGCCCGCGCTGTGGCGTTTTTCCACGGGCCTGCATTGCCCGGACAGCGGGCTGCGCTACGGCGAGCCGATTGCGGGGCTGTTTTCCTTCAACTCCGCCGTAGGCGCCTGCGCGTGCTGCCGCGGCTTTGGCCGGGTGATCGGGGTGGACTACGGCCTGGTCATCCCGAACGGCGGGCTGACGCTGCGCGCCGGTGCCATCAAGCCGATCCAGACCCCGGCCTGGAAAGAGTCGCAGGACGACCTCATGCGCCACGCCGAGACGGCGGGAATCCCGCGCGACACGCCCTGGCGCCAGCTCACCGAGGCACAGAAGCAATGGGTCATCGGCGGCGCGCCCGGCTACCGGGACGGGCAGTGGAACCGGCAGTGGTACGGCGTCGGGCGCTTCTTCGAATACCTGGAGAGCAAGGCCTACAAGATGCACATCCGCGTGCTCCTGTCCAAGTACCGCAGCTACACCACTTGCCCTGTCTGCGCGGGCGCGCGCCTGAAGACCGAGAGCCTGCTGTGGCGCATGGGCAGCCAGGATGCGGCCGACGCGGTGCTCGACCCTGGCCAGCGCTTCATGCCCGAGGGCGTGCAGTGGAGCCGTGCGCAGCTCGAGGCCCTGCCCGGTCTGTGCCTGCATGACCTGATGCGGCTGCCCATCGAGCGGCTGCGGCGTTTTTTTGCGCGCATCGCTGGCGCGGAGCATGCTGGCGCGGGCGGTGCGGGCGAGGCCCAGGCGCTGAAACTGTTGTTTGAGGAAATCGGCACCCGCCTCAAATACCTGTGCGACGTGGGCCTGGGCTATCTGACGCTTGATCGGCAAAGCCGCACCCTGAGCGGCGGCGAGGTGCAGCGCATCAACCTCACCACGGCGCTGGGCACCAGCTTGGTGAACACGCTATTCGTTCTCGACGAGCCGAGCATCGGCCTGCACCCGCGCGACATGCAGCGCATCACCGAGGCCATGCTGCGCCTGCGCGACGCGGGCAATACGCTGGTGGTCGTCGAGCACGACCCGGCCGTGATGCTCGCGGCGGACCGCATGATCGACATGGGTCCCGGCCCGGGTCGCCAGGGCGGGCAGATCGTCTTCGACGGCAGCATGGCGGATCTGCGCCACGCCGACACCTTGACGGGCGCCTACCTGAGCGGGCGCAGGCAGGTGGGTCCGGGCTTGCGGCGCCTGGTGACCGAGGCCACGCCGCGCCTGATCCTCGAAGGTGCGCGCGAGCACAACCTGCAAGGCATATCGGTCGGCTTTCCGCTGCAGCGCCTGGTCACCGTCACCGGCGTCAGCGGCTCGGGAAAGTCCAGCCTGATCCAGGACGTGCTGGCCCCGGCGCTCATGCGCCACTTTGGCCGTGCCAGCGACAGTCCGGGCGCGCACGAGCGCATGCTCGGCGCGGAGCAGCTCGCGGACGTGGTGTTCGTGGACCAGTCGCCCATCGGCAAGACCGCGCGCTCCAACCCCGTGAGCTACGTCGGCGCCTGGGACGGAGTCCGTGCGCTGTACGCCGCGGCGCCGCTGGCGCTGCAGCGCAGCTACGGCGCGGGCAAATTCAGCTTCAACAACGGCGACGGGCGCTGCCCCGGCTGCGGCGGTTCGGGCTTCGAGCATGTGGAGATGCAATTCCTCTCCGACGTCTACCTGCGCTGCCCGGACTGCGACGGTCGGCGCTACCGGCCGGAGATTCTGGAGGTGCGCATCGAGCGCGGCGGCCGCAGCCTGAACGTGGCCGAGGTGCTGGCGCTCACCGTGGCCGAGGCCTGCGCGCTGTTTGCCGGCGACCGCGAGGTGCTGCGCGCGCTGCAGCCCATCGTCGACGTGGGGCTCGAATACCTGGCGCTGGGCCAGCCCGTCCCCACCCTCTCGGGCGGCGAGGCGCAGCGCCTCAAACTCGCAGGCCATCTGGCCGAGGCCGCCAAGAGCGCGGCCCCGTCGCGCCAGGCGGTGGCGCGCAAGGGCACGCTGTTCCTGTTCGACGAGCCCACGACGGGGCTGCATTTCGACGACATCGCCCGGCTCATGCGCGCGCTGCGCAAGCTCGTTGACGCGGGGCATTCGCTGGTCGTGATCGAGCACAACCTGGACGTGATCCGCGCCAGCGACTGGCTCATCGACCTGGGCCCCGAGGGCGGCGACGCCGGCGGGCGCATCGTCGCCGAAGGCCCGCCCGAGGAGCTGCGCCAGCACGCCAGCTCGCACACCGGCCAGGCGCTGCGCGACTACGAGCGGACCCTGGGCGTGGGGGCCACGCGGTGCAGGAGGCCGGGCCGCGCAGGCCGCCTGCGCGGCAGGCGCCGGCTGCGCCAGACGCGATCCAGATCGTGAACGCCAAGGAGCACAACCTCAGGAGCCTGAGCGTGGACATTCCGCACGGCAGGTTCAGCGTGATCACCGGCGTGAGCGGATCGGGCAAGTCCACGCTGGCCTTCGACATTTTGTTCAACGAGGGCCAGCGCCGCTATCTGGAAAGCCTCAACGCCTACGCGCGCAGCATCGTGCAGCCCGCGGGGCGGCCCGAGGTGGACGCGGTGTACGGCATCCCGCCCACCGTGGCCATCGAGCAGCGCCTCTCGCGCGGCGGGCGCAAGTCCACCGTGGGAACGAGCACCGAGGTCTGGCATTTTCTGCGCCTGCTGTACGTGAAACTGGGCACCCAGCACTGCGTGCGCGACGGCACGGCGGTGCAGCCGCAGACGCCCGAGAGCATCGCCGCCCAGTTGCTCACGCAGTTTCGCGGCCAGCACATCGGGCTGCTCGCGCCGCTGGTGCTGCACCGCAAGGGCGTATACACCGAGCTTGCGGACTGGGCCCGCGCGCGCGGCCACAGCCATCTGCGCGTGGACGGTGAGTTCCTGCCCACCACCCCTTTCCCGCGCATCGACCGCTTCAAGGAGCACACCATCGAGCTGCCCGTCGCCAGCCTCGACGCTGCGCCCGGGAACGAGGCGCTGCTGCACCGCGCGCTGGCCGAGGCGCTCACGCACGGCAAGGGCGTGGTGCATGTGCTCGGCAGCCTGGGCGGCCTGCGCGCCGCCATGGCCGGCGGCCGGTCCACGGCAGGAATCGGTCCGCTGCAGGTGTTCTCCACCCGGCGCGCCTGCCCGGTCTGCGCCACCTCGTATGCCGAACTGGAGCCACGCCTTTTCTCCTACAACAGCCGGCACGGCTGGTGCCCCGACTGCGTGGGAACGGGCCTGAAGCTGAGCCGGGAGCAGCGCAAGCTGTTCGACGACACGCAGCCCGATGACCGGGAAAAGGGCCGTGAGCGCAGCTTTGCCGAGCCCGAGGTCGAAGACCTGGCCGACAGCGCCTGCCCCGGCTGCCGCGGCACGCGCCTGAACGCGACCGCGCGCGCCGTGCGCTTCGCGGGCGTGGCCATCACCGACATGGCCGCGCTCCCGGTGAGCGACATGCGCCGCTGGGTCGAGGGGCTGCGCAGCGCCGGCGGCATGACCCGGCGCGAGGCCGACATCGCCCGCGACCTGCTGCCCGAGATCCAGAGCCGCCTCGAATTCCTCGAAGCCGTCGGCCTGGGCTACCTCACGCTGGAGCGGGGCGCGCCCACGCTCAGCGGTGGCGAGGCGCAGCGCATCCGCCTGGCCGCGCAACTGGGCGGCAACCTGCAGGGCGTGTGCTACGTGCTCGACGAACCGACCATCGGCCTGCACGCGCGCGACAACCGCATCCTGCTCGACGCCCTGCACCGGCTCGGGGACAGGGGCAACACCCTGGTGGTGGTCGAGCACGACGAAGACACCATCCGCCGCGCCGAGCACATCATCGACATCGGCCCGGGCGCGGGCCGGCGCGGCGGGCGGCTGGTGGCGCAGGGCAGCGTGGCGGACGTCAGCGCGGCCAGCGATTCGCAAACCGGCCGCTACCTGCTGCACGCCATGCGG
>NZ_AFAL01000433.1 GCF_000193225.1 Verminephrobacter aporrectodeae subsp. tuberculatae At4
GGTGCGGCGCAGCGCGCGGGTCTGCGCCAGGGCGACCTGGTTCTCGGGGTGGGCGCCACCGACGTGGTCGATGGCGAGCAGTTGCGCGAGCTGATCCGGCAGTCCGTGCGGGGCAGCGAGCCCCTGGTGCAGTCCTGGCGCATCGAGCGCGCAGGGCAGCGGCTGACGATCGAGGTACTTGCCGAAGCCCGGGCGCAACCGGGCGCGGTGCCGGGCCACATCGGGGTCATCGGGGCCTACGTCGGCGCCACGCCCGAGTTGGTGACGGTGGAGTACGGTCTGTTCGAGGGCGCCTGGGCCGGCCTGATCAGGACCTGGGACATTTCGGCCCTGACGCTGCGCATGCTGGGCCGCATGCTGATCGGCGAGGCGTCGCTGAAGAACCTGAGCGGGCCGCTGACGATTGCCGATTTCGCGGGCCGTTCGGTGAGCCGGGGGCTCACGCCGTACATCGGCTTTCTGGCGCTGCTCAGCGTGAGCCTGGGCGTGCTCAACCTGCTGCCGCTGCCGGTCCTCGATGGGGGACACCTGATGTATTATCTTTGGGAGGCCGTCACGGGCAAGGGCGTATCGCAGGCCTGGATGGAATGGCTGCAGCGTGCAGGGGCCGCGCTCCTGCTCCTCGTGATGTCCGTCGCCCTGTTCAACGACGTCACCCGGCTCTTTGGCTAAACTCCTGCCGCGCTTCTCCGCAGCGGCGCCTGCTTCACCCATGACACAACATATTCATCGCCTGGGCCTGCGCGCCGCGTCGGCTGCTTCCGCTTTGCTCACCCTGTTTCTTGCCGCCGGCACGGCCTGGGCGCTGGAGCCTTTCAAGGTGCAGGACATCCGCGTGGAAGGCTTGCAGCGGGTGGAGCCCGGCACCGTGTTTGCCTCGCTGCCGCTGCGCGTGGGGGACGACTACGACGACGAGAAGGGCGCCGCCGCGATCCGCGCGCTGTTCGCGCTCGGCCTGTTCAAGGACGTGCGCCTGGAGGCGAGCGGCAACGTGCTGCGCGTGCTGGTGCAGGAGCGCCCGACGATTGCCGACGTGGACTTTGCCGGAACCCGGGAATTCGACAAGGACGTGCTCAAGAAGACCATGCGCGACGTGGGTCTGGCGGAGGGCCGTCCGTACGACAAGGCGCTCACCGACCGCGCGGAGCAGGAACTCAAGCGCCAGTACATCAACAAGAGCCTGTACGGCGCCGAGGTGCTGACGACGGTGACGCCGGTCGAGCGCAACCGCGTGAACCTGAGCTTCACGGTGGTCGAGGGCGAGCCCGCGCGCATCAAGGAGATACGCGTCGTGGGCAACAAGGCGTTCAGCGAATCCACGCTGAAGGGCCTCTTTGACCAGGACACGGGGGGCTGGCTGAGCTGGTACACCAAGTCGGACCGCTATTCACGCGCCAAGCTCGACGCCGACCTGCAAACCCTGCGCTCGTACTACCTGGAGCGCGGCTATCTGGAGTTCCGGGTGGACTCCACGCAGGTCGCGATTTCGCCGGACAAGCAGGACATCTCCATCGCCGTGAACGTCACCGAGGGCGCGCGCTACGTGGTCTCGGGGGTGAAGCTCGAAGGCGACTACCTCGAGCGCGACGACGAGTTCAAGGCGCTCGTGGCGATCCGCCCCGGCGAGCCTTACAACGCCGAGCAGGTCACGCAAACCACCAAGGCGTTTTCCGAGTACTTCGCCCGCTTCGGTTTTGCCTTCGCGCGGGTCGAGGCGGTGCCGGAAATCGACCGCGAAAACAACCGCGTGGCCTTCATCGTGCAGGCCGATCCGGCGCGCCGGGCCTACGTGCGCCGCATCAACGTGAGCGGAAACAACCGCACGCGCGATGAAGTGATCCGGCGCGAATTCCGCCAGTACGAGGCCTCGTGGTACGACGGCGACAAGATCCGGCTGTCGCGCGATCGCGTGGACCGCCTGGGCTTCTTCTCCGAGGTGCACGTCGAGACGCAGGAGGTCCCGGGTTCCCCGGACCAGGTGGACCTGGTGATCAACGTGGTCGAGAAGCCCTCGGGCTCGCTGCAAATGGGCGTGGGGTTCTCCACCGCCGAGAAGGTCTCGCTCTCGCTGGGCTTCACCCAGGAGAACATTTTTGGCTCCGGCAACTACCTGGGCGTTGACGTCAACACCAGCAAGTACCGCCGCACGCTGGTGTTCAGCACCACCAACCCGTACTTCACGCCCGAGGGAATTTCGCGCACGCTGGACCTGTACTACCGCACGGACAGGCCCTACGAAGACCAGGGCGGCAACTACCAACTGATCACCATGGGGGGTGCGGTGCGCTTTGGCGTACCGTTCAGCGAAACAGATACGGTGTTCTACGGGGGGGGATCGAGCAGACCCGGATCAGGCCCGGGACGAACATTCCCGCAACCTATCTCTCCTACGCCGAGCACTTCGGGTACAGCAGCCTGTCGGCCCCTCTGACGCTGGGCTGGTCGCGCGACGACCGCGACAGCGCGCTGGTGCCCAATTCGGGGCGTTACCAGCGTCTGAACTCCGATTGGTCCGTGGCCGGGGACACGCGCTACCTGCGGGCGAACTACCAATTCCAGCAGTACGTGCCGCTGAACAAGCGCTTCACCGTGGCCTTCAACAGCGAGCTCGGCCTTGGCAAGGGAATCAACGGCCGCCCCTTCCCGGTGTTCAAGAACTTCTACTCGGGCGGCCTGGGGTCGGTGCGCGGCTTCGACCAGGGCACGCTCGGTCCGCGCGACGTGACGGGCGCGTCGCTGGGCGGACCGAAGAAACTCACGCTGAACGCGGAACTGATCGCGCCCTTCCCGGGCGCCGGAAACGACCGGACCCTGCGCGTCTTCACCTTCGCGGACCTGGGCAATGTGTTCGGAGAGAACAAAAAATTGCCTTCAAGGACCTGCGCGCATCCGTGGGGCTGGGCCTGAGCTGGATTTCGCCGCTCGGCCCCCTGCGTCTGGCGTTTGCGCAGCCAGTACGTAAGTTCGCTGGCGATAGAATCCAGAAACTGCAATTCCAGATCGGAACCTCCTTCTAATGAACTCCCTTTCCCGCCAGATCTCCTTGGTCCTGTTGCTCGGCGCGCTCGTCGTTGCGGCCCCGGCCCCGGCCCGGGCACAAGAATTCAAAGTCGGTTTCGTGAATACCGACCGCATTTTCCGTGAAGCGAATACGGCCAAGGCCGCGCAGGCCAAGCTGGAGCAGGAGTTCTCCCGCCGGGAGAAGGAGTTGGTCGAACTGGGCAACACGCTCAAGAACGCCACCGAGAAGTTCGAACGCGAAGCGCCCACCCTGGCCGAGAGCCAGCGCACGACGCGGCAGCGCCAACTGGTGGACCAGGACCGTGATTTTCAGCGCAAGCGCCGTGAGTTCCAGGAAGACCTGAGCGTGCGCAAGAACGAGGAACTGTCCTCGGTTCTGGACCGCGCGAACAAGGTGGTCAAGCAGGTCGCCGACGCCGAAAAATACGACGTGATCCTGCAAGAGGCCGTCTACGTGAACCCCAAGTACGACATCACCGACAGGGTGATCAAGGCGCTCAACAATACCGCTGCCGGCAATGCCGCGTCCAGCGCCAAGTAAGCTCCGGCGCAGGACAGGTGGCGCGTGAGCCTGCTTCTGGGGCAGATCGTTGACGCGCTCGGTGGCGCGCTCGAAGGGGGCGCGCGTGACACCCCGATTGCCCGCATTGCGTCACTGGACGCTGCCGGCCCGGGGGATCTGAGTTTTCTGAGCCATCCCCGCTACCGCCAGCAGCTGGCCGCCTCCCGGGCGGCCTGCGTCATTGTGGCGCCGGCCATGCGCGAGCTGGCCCTGGCGCGCGGCGCGTGCATCGTCGCGCACGACCCCTACGTCTACTACGCGCGCGCCACGCAGCTGTGGCGCGCGCGCAATGCGCCCGCGCCGCGCGGCGGTGTGCACGCCAGCGCGGTGGTCGATCCCGGCGCGCAGGTCCATCCCTCGGCGCGCATCGGTCCGCTGTGCGTGATCGAGCGCGGCGCGCAGGTCGGCGCGGACAGCTGGCTCAAGTCGCGCGTCACCGTGGGCGAGGACTGCCGCATCGGCGCGCGCTGCATCGTGCATTCCGGCGTGGTGATCGGCGCCGACGGCTTTGGCTTCGCGCCCGAGCAGGGGCAGTGGGTGAAGATCGAGCAACTGGGCGCGGTGTGTATCGGCGACGACGTCGAGATCGGCGCGAACACCTGCATCGACCGCGGCGCCCTGCAGGACACCGTGGTCGAGGACGGCGTGAAGCTCGACAACCTGATACAGATCGGGCACAACGTGCGCATCGGCCGGCACTCGGCGTTCGCCGGCTGTGTGGGCGTGGCCGGCAGCGCGCGCGTCGGCGCGCACTGCACGGTCGGCGGCGGCGCGGTCGTGCTCGGGCATCTGGAACTCGCGGACGGGGTGCATATTTCGGCCGCCACGGTCGTCACGCGCTCGCTGACCCGGCCCGGACAGTACACCGGCTTCTTTCCCATCGACGACAATGCGCGCTGGGAAAGGAACGCTGCGACACTCAAGCAACTGCACCGTTTGCGTGAGCGTATCAAGGCGTTGGAGCAGACGCTCCAAGGGAGCATGAACGGAAGAACCCCCCGATGATGGATATCCACGCAATCCTCAGGCAACTGCCTCACCGCTACCCGTTCTTGCTGGTGGACAAGGTGCTCGAGCTCGAGAGCAACGTTCGCATCAAGGCGATCAAGAACGTCACGTTCAACGAGCCTTATTTCATGGGCCATTTCCCGGGCCGACCGGTGATGCCCGGCGTGCTGATCCTCGAAGCCCTGGCGCAGGCGGCGGGGTTGCTCGCGTTCGACGCCATGGGCAAGGTGCCCGACGAGAACAACATCTACTACTTCGTCGGCATCGACGGCGCGCGCTTCAAGCGCCCGGTGGAGCCGGGCGATCAGCTGCTGCTGGCCATCACGATCGACCGCGTGCGCGGCGGCATCTGGAAGTTCAAGGGCCTGGCCAGCGTGGGCGATGAGGTCGCCTGCGAAGCCGAGCTCATGTGCACCATGCGCAGCGTGGGAAGCTGACCCGAGCCTGCGCCGGACGTGAGCACCATCCATCCCACCGCCATCGTCGCGGACGGCGCCTGCCTGGACCCCTCGGTCAGCGTGGGGCCCTACGCCGTGATCGGCGCGCAGGTGGTGATCGGCCCCGGGACCAGCGTGGGCGCGCACTGCGTGATCGAGGGGCGCACCACGATCGGCGCGGACAACCGCATCGCGCCGTTCGCTTCGCTGGGCGGGCCTCCCCAGGACAAGAAATACGCGGGCGAGCCGACGCGGCTCGTCATCGGCCAGCGCAACACCATCCGCGAGTTCTGCACCTTCAACCTCGGCACCGCGCAGGACCGGGGGGTGACGCGCATCGGCGACGACAACTGGATCATGGCCTACGTGCACATCGCGCACGACTGCGTGGTCGGCGACCAGACCATCCTCGCGAACAACGCCACGCTGGCCGGGCACGTGCAGGTGGCGGACCAGGCGATCATTGGCGGGCTCACCGGAGTCCACCAGTTCGTGAAAGTCGGCGCGCACGCGATGGCCGGTTTTGCCAGCCACGTCACGCAGGACGTGCCGCCCTTCATGCTGGTGGCGGGAAACCCGCTGGCGCTGCACGGCCTGAACCTCGAAGGTCTGCGCCGGCGCGGCTTCACGGCCGCGCGCGTCGCGGGGATCAAGCAGATGCACCGCCTGCTGTACCGCGAGGGCCTGACGCTGGAGGCCGCGTGCGAGGCCCTGGCGCAGCTGCCCGCAAGCCACCCCGAGGCCGCGTCCGACGTCGCGCTGATGCGGGACTTCCTCGGCACATCCACGCGCGGCATCGTGCGCGCCCGGGGATGACGGCGCCTCCCCCCCGCGTCGCCATGGTGGCGGGCGAAGCATCGGGCGACCTGCTCGCAGCCTTGCTGCTCGACGGATTGCAGGCGCATTCGCCGGGCCTGCAGTCCCACGGTATCGGCGGCCCCCAGATGGAGAGCCGCGGATTCAGCGCCTGGTGGCCGAGCGACAGGCTCGCCGTGCACGGCTACAGCCTGCAGGTGCTGCGCCGGCTGCGCGAGCTGCTGGGAATCCGCAAGCAGCTGCGCGAGCGCCTGCTCGCAGACCGTCCGGACGTCTTCATCGGCGTGGACGCGCCCGATTTCAACCTGTCCCTGGAGGCCGATTTGCGCGCCGCCGGCGTCAGGACGGTGCATTTCGTCTGTCCGTCGATCTGGGCCTGGCGCGCCGACCGGGTCGAGAAGATCCGCCGCAGCGCGGACCATGTGCTGTGCGTCTTTCCGTTCGAGCCCGAACTGCTGGCGCAGCATGGCATCGCCGCCACCTACGTGGGCCATCCGCTCGCGGGGGTGATTCCCATGGAGCCGGACCGTGCTGCGGCCCGGGCGCGGATCGGCCTGCGCGACGCCGACGAGGTGCTGGCGATCCTGCCCGGCAGCCGGGAGTCGGAGATCGAGTACATCGCCCCGCTCTTTTTTGCCGCGGCAGCGCTGCTGCGCAGAACCCGGCCAGCGATCAAATTGCTCGTTCCCGCGCTGCCGGCGCTGCGCGAGCGCATCGTGCTCGCGGCGCGGTCCTGCGGTCTGGCTGGCGCTGCGCTGGAAATCGTTTCCGGGCAGTCGCACAGCGTGCTCGCGGCCTGCGACGCCGCGCTCGTCGCCAGTGGCACGGCCACGCTCGAGGCCGCGCTCTTCAAGCGCCCGATGGTCATCAGCTACCGCATGCACCCCTTGAGCTGGCAGCTCATGCGCCGCAAACAACTGCAACCCTGGGTCGGGTTGCCGAACATTCTTTGCCGCGACTTCGTGGTTCCGGAACTGATTCAGAATGCTGCCACGCCGCAGGCGCTGTGCGCTGCGACGCTGCAATGGCTGGACGCGCGGTGCAGCGCGCCGCAAAAAATCACGGACCTGGAGCAGCGCTTTACCGCGCTGCACGCAAGCCTGCAACGCAATACATCTCAACTGGCTGCCGATGCGATCTGCAAAATCATCTCCAACGCCGCCTGAGCAGGCGCGCCTGCCGTGGCACCCGCCGGGCCTCGTCGCCGGAATCGACGAGGCCGGCCGCGGCCCCTGGCGGGGCCCGTGGTGGCTGCCGCCGTCATCCTGGACGAATTGCAGCCGATCGTGGGCCTGGCGGATTCAAAAAAGCTCACGCCGGCCCGGCGCGAGAAGCTGTACCACGAGATCCGGGCCAAGGCGCTGTGCTGCAGCGTTGCCGAGGCCAGCGTGCAGGAGATCGACCAGCTGAACATCCTGCAGGCGACGCTGCTGGCCATGCGCCGCGCCGTGCTGGGCCTGCGGCTCAAGCCCGCGCTGGTGCTCGTTGACGGCCGGCAACTGCCGGCGCTGGACGTTCCCGCAGAGGCCATCGTCCGGGGGGACGCGCTGCTGCCCGCGATCTCGGCGGCGTCGATCCTCGCCAAGGTGCACCGCGACCACTGGTGCGTCGAGGTGCACCAGCAGTTTCCGCAGTACGGCTTTGCCGGGCACAAGGGCTATGGAACGGCCATGCACCTGGCGGCGCTGCGTGCGCATGGCGCCAGCGTCCACCACCGGCGCTCGTTCGCCCCGGTGGCGCAGAGCCTGGCCGCCTGAACCGGTCCGACGCGGGACCCCCGATGCGCTCCGCGTCCGTTGCGGCGATCCACTCCCGGGACAACGCCTTCGTCAAGGACCTGCGCAGGCTGTCCCGGGACAGCGCGGCGTACCGCAGGCAGGGCCGGGTGTGGCTCGAAGGGGAGCATCTCTGCCGCGCAGCGCTGGCGCGGGGTCTGCGCGCGGCGGTCGCGGTGTTCTCCGAGCCTTTCTGGCCGCAGGCGCAGGCCGAATTCGCGCACGCCGCGGACAAAACCGTCGTGCTCGCGCAGGCGCTGTTTGCGCACGTCAGCGCGCTGGAATCGCCCGCGCGCATGGGCTTCATCCTGGATCTGCCCGCGCCCGCCGCGCTGCGGCCCGCGGTGGCGAGCGTGGTCCTGGACCGGGTGCAGGACGCGGGCAACGTGGGCTCGATCCTGCGCAGCGCCGCCGCGTTCGGGTTCCGCCAGGTGCTGAGCGTCGAGGGCAGCGCCGCGCTGTGGTCGCCCAAGGTGCTGCGCGCCGGGATGGGGGCGCATTTCGCGCTCGATTTGATCGAGAACGTGGCGCAGGACGCCATTTTGCGGCTCGACCTGCCCCTGCTCGTGACCAGCCCGCACGCCGGCGACCTGCTGCACCGCACCGACCTGCCCTGGCCCTGCGCCTGGGTCCTGGGGCATGAGGGGCAGGGCGTCGCACCCGCGCTGGAGGCCAGGGCCGCCCTGCGCATCCGCATTGCCCAGCCCGGCGGCGAGGAGTCGCTGAACGTGGCGGCAGCGGCGGCCATCTGCTTGCACACCAGCGGCGCGGGGCGCTGAGAGGGCTTCGGTCCGGGTCTCATGACCAGAAAATAACAGCACATGAATATGCGTCTTTCACGCGATGGATACGTTGCAAATTCTCGCGATAATTAAGGGTATCGCTGCGATTTTGCCTTGCCATGAAGCGAAATTCAGGCGTTTCATTTTGTGCTATTATTTTCGGGTAAATACTAGAATTTATAGGGGTGATGGACATCATTCGGGTCGATGTCCATCATGTTGATGATGGCGGACCGGACGCATCCCGTCTCGAAGGCCAGCGCCTCGGTGTCGTTCCATTGCTCAAGCTTTATGGTCGCGGTTCGCGTGATGCTGAAGTGGTGTCTGGGGAATTGATACGTGCGCCTGGGAATGACTCCCACGATGGCATGGCAAATCGCCTGCCCGCGGCGTTTCATGGTGAAGGCGGTGGAGTAGATGAAAATCTCCCACGCGTCGGCGGGAAAGCGGGCGGTAAAACCGTCTGTCACAAGGTCTTGAACGTCCTTCGCCTGGACGTTGCCGTAGCTCGCGATCACGAATTCGCCAGCGCTGGCCAGGTTCAGGCTTGATGCCAGGGTGCAAAGGGCAATGAGTCGTTTCATGGTGGGTGCTCGCAATGATCAGAACCAGAAGATCTGGTACCCGGAGTCGGGCGGATATCCCAGGAGCGACAGCGGCATACGCGCCGCCGCACCGGCTGCGGTGATGCTCCCGTCGGCCTGCGCGCCCGCGTCGAAGCGTCCGCCGTCCTCGATCCGGAAGTCGAGCCGCAACTGCTCGCCTTCGAGCACCATCTTTCCGCCGTAGAGCTCGCTGGCCAGGTTCACCCAGACTCCCTCCTGGTTCGGCATCCAGTAGCCGTTGACGTCCAGCGCCGGGTCCACGTAGAGGCTGAACGTCTCCGTGCGGATTCCCGGGGCCAGTTCCGCCTGGAAACTGATGAGCCCGATGGGCATTTCCAGTCCCCGGGTCAGGTCGGCGGGGGCGTCCTTCTGCGCCAGGCTGGTGATGCGCGTGCCGTGGTCGGCGCTGAGCTGGCCGTCCTGGCCGCCGGCCACCAGGGTGGTCTGCGTGGTCGGCGCGCTGCCCGGGCTGCTTTCGCCCTGGGGGCTGACGACAAGGGTGGTCGAGGCCACGGCGGTGCGCTGGCTGCTCTTGGTGCTGGTGCTGGTGCTACCGCCTCCTCCGCCTCCTCCTCCGGAACCCTGGGGCTGGTCTGCGGCGGGATGGGGTCTGTCTGGCGCGTCGGCGGTCGTGGTCGGGAGCAGCTTGTCGGCCACGCTGCGCACGCCGATGGTGTGGCTGCCGTCCTGGCTGCTGGCCACCGGGGTGGTCTGCGTGGTCGGCGCGTTGCCCGGGCTGCTTTTATCCTGGGGCTGGTCTGCGGTGGGGATGGGGTCTTTGGGTTTTGGGTCTCTGAAGAGGACGCTGCCGAACAGCGGCCACAGGGTGCTGACCGTGGACATGCCACCCCAGGTGTCCACTGCGGCGTCGGTGTTGCTCGCCTGTCCGCTGTCCTTGCCGTCCTGGCTGCCGGCCACCAGGGGGGGCTGCGTGCTATCCGGACTGCTTTTGTCCGGGGG
>NZ_AFAL01000432.1 GCF_000193225.1 Verminephrobacter aporrectodeae subsp. tuberculatae At4
GCTGCGCCACCCGGGACGGGCTGGAACTCAGCGCGAGCAACTGCATGCGCCCGGCGCCGGGGCCGCCGTGCAGGTCGCGCAGCACCCGCTGGCCGACGTCGCCGCAGCCGACGATCAGCAGGCGTTCCCGGCGAAAACGCGCTGGCAGGGCGCCGAGCGGGCTTTGGTTTGAAGGCAAAATCAGCTCCGTTTTTCCAACAAAAAATCCGTCCCGAGGATAACCACGACATGACCAGCGCCGAGGCTGCCGCGACCGCAGCGTTCCAGATCAGCGTGCAGCCCAGCGGCCGCGCATTCAGCGCCCACGCAAACGAGGCCATCCTGACCGCAGCCATCCGCAGCGGCGTGGGCCTGCCCTACGGCTGCCGGGACGGCGCGTGCAGCACCTGCAAGTGCAAGAAACTCAGCGGCACCGTGCAGCATGGCCGGCACCAGCCGCAGGCCCTCACGGCCGCAGAAGAGGCCGCCGGCTGGGTGCTGACCTGCTGCGCGCAGCCCTTGAGCGACGTGGTGCTCGAAGCGCGCCAGGTCACCGACGAAAGCGCCTACCCCGTCAAGAAAATGCCGGTGCGCGTGGCCACGCTGGAAAAGAAGTCGCACGACGTGATGCTGCTGCGCCTGCAACTGCCCGCGGCGGATACCCTGCGCTACCACGCGGGCCAGTACCTCGAGTTCATCCTGCGCGACGGAGCGCGCCGCGCGTACTCGATCGCCAACGCGCCGCACCAGCAGGCCACGGCGCCGGGCGTGGAACTGCATATCCGCCACATGGCGGGCGGCCAGTTCACCGAACATGTCTTCGGCGCGATGAAGGAGAAGGAAATCCTGCGCGTGGAAGGCCCCTTCGGCAGCTTCTTCCTGCGCGAAGACTCGGACAAACCCATCGTGCTGCTGGCCTCAGGAACCGGCTTTGCCCCGATCAAGGCCATCATCGAGCACATGCAGTTCCAGCGCATCGCACGCCCCGCCGTGCTGTACTGGGGCGGCCGCCGCCCGGGCGACCTGTATCTGCACGACTGGATGCTGGCGCGCGTGGCCGAGATGCCGAACCTCGCCTACGTGCCCGTGGTCTCCGATGCGCTGCCCGGGGACGGCTGGAGCGGCCGCACCGGCTTCGTGCATCAGGCCGTGCTCGACGACTTTGCCGACCTCTCGGGCCACCAGGTCTACGCCTGCGGCGCCCCCGTCGTGGTCGATGCAGCCCGCGCGGCCTACGGCGCGCAGCGCGGCCTGCCAGCGCAGGAGTTCCATGCGGACGCCTTTATTTCCGAGGCGGACAAACATGGCGCATGAGCAGGTACGGGGCGCGCGCGGCATCCGGCAGTCCCAGGGTCCATCCATCTCTTGCACCAGCATGCAGCGCAGACACTGGCTCATCGCCGGCACCGCAATGGCTCTTTCCTGCGCCCACGCGCTGGCGCAGAGCCCGGGCCCAGCGATCCGCCTGATCGTTCCCTACGCAGCGGGCGGCCCCATCGACGCCACGGCGCGCGCGCTGGTCGAGCGCGTGCGCGACACGCTGGGGACCGTGGTCATAGAGAACAAGAGCGGCGCGGGCGGCAACATCGGCGCCGACGCCATTGCCAAGGCCGCGCCCGACGGCCTGACGATAGGCATCGCCACCACCGCCACCCACGCGGTCAACCCCTGGCTGTACGCGCGCATGCCGTATGACGCGGGCCGGGACTTCGCGGGAATCACGCAGATGCTGCGCGTTCCGAACGTGCTGGTGATGAACACCGCCCGGGCCGCGCAACTCAAGATCCACCGCCTGGCCGACCTGATCGCCTACGCCCGCGCCCACCCCGCCGGGCTGAACTACGGCAGCGGCGGCAACGGCAGCGCGGGCCATCTGGCGGGCGAACTGCTCAAGCAGCGCGCAGGCATTTTTGCGCTGCACATTCCCTACCGCGGCGGGCATCCGGCGCAGCTGGCCCTGCTCGCGGGGGAGGTGGACTTCAACATCGACAACTTGGCCACCGCAGCGCCGAACATCCGCGCGGGCCGGCTGCTCGCGCTGGCCGTGACCTCGCTCGACGCATGCGCAGCGCTGCCCGGCGTGCCGCCGCTGTCCGCGGCGTTCCAGGGGTTTGCCATCGACACCTGGTGGGGGTTGGTCGCCCCCGCCGCAACGCCCCGGCCGGTGATCGACAGGCTCAACCGGGCCCTTGTCGCCGCCCTCGACGCGCCGCAAACCCGGGCCCGCTTCAGCGCGCTGCTCGCCGAGCCGGTAAGCAGCACGCCCGGGCAGTTCGACGCCTTCATGGCCAGCGAACGCGCCAAGTACCAGGAGCTGGTGAGGGCCTCCGGCGCCCGGGTGGACTAAATCAGGGACGGCAAGCGAAGCGCGGCCGCGACGGTCCAGGCATGGGCTGGTGGCCTTCCTTTCCCGCATCGACAGTGTGGTTTTTGACAAAGGTGTATCGTGCCCAAACCGCCAAAAACGGAATGTAACTGAAACAAATTGCCATGCCATTCATCGTCGGCGCGATCGCGAGCGCAGCCGGATGGCGATGGGCGCTGCTTGCGCTCGTTGCTCCGATTTTTCTGGTCGGCGTTTGGATCGAAGTCGAACGGACCGTGCGCGGCGACAAGCATGACGTCAGCCCCGTAAATCGAAGCGGCTGGTGCGCGCTTCTACAGGAGCCGAGATTTTCAGGACCGGTATTGGCGATGGTCAGATTCCAGATGGTTTTCGCTCCGCTTGCTGTACGCCTGCCATTCATGCTGACTGGCCAGGCCAGCTCTGTTTTTTCGGTTGGTTTGGTTCTGTCCTTGGCCAACATGGCCGTTGCAGTGGGACTTGCCATCACCGGGTGGCTTGTGCCGCGCGTGAGCAGCCGGGCTCTGACCAAAACGGGGATGGTCATCATGGGTCTCGGATGCGTTCTCGCGCTCGTTGGGCAAGTCCATGGCCCACCTTGGACCGTTGTCGGCGTTATCGTCGTGCTGTCTGCTTTCGGTTTCGTCATGGTTCCTGCCATGGCCGATGCGCTCAACGTCGAAGAGGCTGACCGAACGTCGGCTGCCGCGCTGTCCGGTTTTCTACAAGCGGTCTGCAGTGGAACTGCCGTCGCCATGACAGGCATGGTGATTTCCGACCATGGCGTTGTCGTCGTTGCCTTGACGCTCGTCGCTATTGCCACCGTGTGGATTTCCCAAAGGACTGGCTGAGATTGTTCTTGAATGGCGAAGCACGGCCCTTCGTCGGTGCGGGAGCACGCCCGGCCAAGCGAAGTACGGGCAGGACGGCCCTGGCTGTGGAGATCCTCGTCAAATCCCTGCGCGCTGCCATTCGAGTGCCTGCGCGTACAGCGCATTGCGCGGCGCGCCGGTAATCTCTGCGGCCAGCCGCACGGCGTTGCGCAGGGGCAGCGCCTGCAGCAGCAGACGCAGCACGCGCAGGCTCTCGCCGCCGTCGCCGGCCACGGGCACGGGCACGGGGTGCAGCAGCAGCACGAATTCGCCGCGCGCGCGCTGGGGCGATGCATCGATCCATTCGCTCAGCGCCTGCGCGGGCCGGGTCGTCACCTCTTCAAACTGTTTCGTCAATTCGCGCGCCAGGGTCACGGGGCGTGCGCCCAGCGCGGCCAGGTCCTGCGCCAGTTCGCCGATGCGGTGCGGGGCTTCGAGCAGCACCACGCAGCGCGGCTCATGCGCCAACTGCCCGATCACGCGCGCGCGCTCGGCGCTCTTTGCCGGCAGAAAACCCGCGAACACGAAACCGTCCGGCGCGCCGCGCCAGGCCACGGCACCGGCGACGCTCAGCGCGGTGGTGATGCTGCTCGCGCCAGGCAGGGGCATGGCGCGCAGCCCCGCCGCCTGCACGGCGGCCACCAGCCGGGCGCCCGGGTCGCTCACGCCGGGCGTTCCGGCGTCGCTCACGTACGCTACGCGCTGGCCTTGCTGCAGGCGCTGCACCACGTCCTGCGCGGCTTCGGCCTCGTTGTGCCGGTGCAGCGCCAGCAGTTGGGCCGCACCCTTGTCGATGCCGTAGGCGCGCAGCATGGATTGCGTGTGGCGCGTATCCTCGCAGGCCACGGTGTCGGCCAGTTGCAGCACGTGCAGCGCGCGCAGGGTGATGTCGGCCAGATTGCCGATGGGCGTTGCCACCATGTACAGCGCCGCCTGCGGATGATGCTGCGCGGCCGCCGCTGCGCGCGCGGCGTCGAGGGCTGAAGCGAAAGAGGCGCTCAATGCAATTCCTTGGAAAGAGAAAGCCGGCCCCTGCGCCAGCGCCTGCGGCCACCGGCAGCACGCGCCAGCGTGGCGAAGCAGCCGAAGACAGGGCCCTGGCGCACCTGCAGGCCGCGGGCCTGCAGTTGATGGCGCGCAATTATCGGACGCCCGGGCGCGGCGGCGGCGAGATCGATCTGATCATGCGCGAGCGCGACGGCACCCTGGTGTTCGTCGAGGTGCGTGGGCGCAGCGGCAACGCCTTTGGCGGGGCGGGGGCGAGCATCGGCGCGCGCAAGCAGCAGCGCATCGTTTTCGCGGTGCGGCACTACCTGCTGCGCCAGCCTTCCCCGCCGCCCTGCCGCTTCGACGTGGTGCTCGTGGAAGAGTCCGTGCAGTGGATCAGGGCGGCGTTCGACGCGCGCTAGAACAGACAGGGGGCCCCCGCTGCGCGGCATAGAATGCTCCGCTTTGCGCATACGTATTCAAACTCAACCAACCCCAGGAGTCGCTGCAATGAAGGTCTTGGTCCCGGTCAAGCGGGTGGTGGACTACCACGTGAAGGTCCGCGTGAATGCGGACAACACGGGCATGGACACCGCCGCCATGAAGATGAGCATGAACCCCTTTGACGAAATCGCCATGGAAGAAGCGATACGCCTGAAAGAAAAAGGCCTGGTGACCGAAGTCATCGCAGTGTCCTGCGGCGTGGCGCAGTGCCAGGAAACGCTGCGCACCGCCATGGCCATCGGCGCCGACCGCGCGATCCTGGTGCAAACCAACGTGGAATTGCAGCCCCTGGCCGTGGCCAAGCTGCTCAAGGCCCTGTTCGACAGGGAACGGCCCGTGCTCGTGATCCTGGGCAAGCAGGCGATCGACGACGACGCCAACCAGACCGGCCAGATGCTCGCCGCGCTCGCCGACCTGCCGCAAGCGACCTTCGCGAGCAAGGTGGAACTGGCGGCCGACACGGTGCGCGTGACGCGCGAAATCGACGGCGGCCTGGAAACCCTGGAACTCACGCTGCCCGCCGTCATCACCACCGACCTGCGCCTGAACGAGCCGCGCTACGTCACCCTGCCGAACATCATCAAGGCCAAGAAAAAGCCGTTCGACACCGTCAGCCCCGAAGACCTCGGCGTGGACGTCGCGCCCCGCCTCAGAACCCTGAAGGTGACCGAGCCCGCCCAGCGCAGCACCGGAGTCAGGGTGGCCGACGTGGCCGCCCTGGTCGAGAAACTCAAGAACGAAGCAAAGGTGATCTGAATGCCGGTCCTCGTCATTGCCGAACACGACAACGCGTCCATCAAGGGCGCAACGCTCCATACCGTGAGCGCCGCCATCGCCTGCGGGGGCGAGGTGCATCTGCTCGTGGCCGGGCACAACGCGGGCGCGGCGGCCGCGGCGGGTGCGCGCATCGCCGGCGTGTCCCGGGTCCTGCACGCGGATTCGCCGGGCCTGGAGCATGGCCTGGCCGAGAACGTGGCCGCGCAGGTGCTGGCGCTCCAGGGCAGCGCGGCCGGCGGCTACAGCCACATCCTGTTTCCCGCGACCGCCAGCGGCAAGAACGTTGCGCCGCGCGTCGCCGCCCGGCTCGACGTGGCCCAGATCAGCGACATCACGCAGGTGCTCTGCGCCGACACCTTCGAGCGCCCGATCTACGCGGGCAACGCGCTGGCCACCGTGCAAAGCGCCGACCACGTAAAGCTCATCACCGTGCGCACCACGGCCTTTGACGCCGCCGCGGCATCCGGTGGTTCGGCCGGCGTGGACGCCGTGGCCGCCGTGGCCGACACCGGCCAGAGCCGCTTCGTCAGCAGCGAAATCGCCCGCAGCGAGCGCCCCGAGCTGACCGCCGCGAAGATCATCGTCTCCGGCGGCCGCGGGCTCGGCGGCAAGGAAAATTTCAACGCCGTCATAACGCCCCTGGCCGACAAGCTCGGTGCCGCGCTCGGCGCCAGCCGCGCCGCGGTGGACGCGGGCTACGCGCCCAACGACTGGCAGGTGGGGCAGACGGGCAAGATCGTCGCGCCCCAGTTGTACGTGGCGGTCGGCATCTCGGGAGCGATTCAGCATCTGGCCGGAATGAAGGACTCGAAGGTGATCGTGGCGATCAACAAGGACTCCGAGGCCCCGATCTTCAGCGTCGCCGACTACGGCCTGGTAGCCGACCTGTTCACGGCCGTTCCGGAACTGGTGCGCGCGCTCTGACCGACTGGCGTCGTCTTTTTTTTTGAGCATTCATTTGCGCTCCCGGAGGCCCCATGAGCTACACCGCCCCGCTCGAGGACATGCTGTTCGACATCGAGCATCTGGCGCGCATCGAACAGCTCGCGCAAATCCCCGGCTTTGAAGACGCGGGCCTGGAGACCGCGCGGGCCGTGCTGCAGGAATGCGCCAAGTTCAGCGAGGGCGTGCTGTCCCCGCTCAACGCCGAGGGCGACAAGAACCCTTCGGTCTGGAAGGACGGCGCGGTCACCACGCCGCCGGGCTTTCGGGACGCTTTGCGCCGCTACGTCGAAGGCGGCTGGCAGGGCCTGCAGCACCCGACCGGCTATGGCGGCCAGGGCCTGCCCAAGACCATCGGTGCGGCCTGCATCGAGATGTGCAATAGCGCCAACCTGGGTTTCGCGCTGTGCCCGCTGCTGACCGACGGCGCCATCGAGGCGCTGCTCACGGCGGGCAGCGACGCGCTCAAGGCGATCTACCTGGAAAAGCTCGTGAGCGGCCGCTGGAGCGGCACCATGAACCTGACCGAGCCCCAGGCCGGCTCCGACCTGGCGCTGGTGCGCACGCGCGCCGAGCCCCGGCCCGACGGCAGCTACGGGATTTTCGGCAGCAAGATCTTCATCACCTACGGCGAGCACGACCTGACCGAGAACATCGTGCACCTGGTGCTGGCCCGCGCCGCGGGCGCGCCCGAGGGCGTGAAGGGAATCAGCCTGTTCGTTTGCCCGAAGTTTCTCGTCGGGCAGGACGGCCGCCTGGGCGCACGCAACGATGTGTACTGCGCGGGGATCGAGCACAAACTCGGCATCCGGGCCAGCCCCACGGCCGTGCTGCAGTTTGGCGCGGGCATGGTCGCGGGCGCCGTGCCCGGCGCCGTGGGCTACCTCGTGGGCCAGGAGAACCGGGGCCTGGAATACATGTTCATCATGATGAACGCCGCGCGCTACGCCGTGGGACTGCAGGGCATAGCGATCTCCGAGCGCGCCTACCAGAAGGCCGTGCAGTACGCCCGCGAGCGCGTGCAGGGCCGCCCCGTGGACGGCAGCAGCCAGGCCAGCGTGGCCATCATCGAGCACCCCGACGTGCAGCGCATGCTCATGACCATGCGCGCCACCGTCGAGGGTTGCCGCGCCATGGCCTGCGTGACCGCCGCCGCGTTCGACACCGCACAGCACCATCCCGACGCACAGTTGCGCAAGCAGAGCCAGGCCCTGCATGAATTCCTGGTCCCCCTGGTCAAGGGCTACAGCACCGAGACCAGCCTGGAGCTCACGTCCCTGGGACTGCAAGTGCACGGCGGCATGGGCTTCATCGAAGAGACCGGCGCGGCCCAGTACCTGCGCGACGCCAGGATTTTGCCCATCTACGAAGGCACGACCGCGATCCAGGCGAACGACCTCGTGGGCCGCAAGACGGCGCGCGACGGCGGCCAGACGGCCCGGGCCATCGCGGCGCAGATCGAAGCCACCGAGGCCGAACTGCTGGCCAGCGCCACCCCCGCCGCCCGGTCCATGGCGCGCCGCCTCTGCGCCGCACGCCAGGCGCTGCTGGACGTGGTGGAGTTCGTGCTCGGCACGATCCAGACCGACCCCCAGGCCGTGTTTGCCGGCAGCGTGCCCTATCTGATGCTCGCGGGCAACGTGCTCGCGGGCTGGCAGCTCGCGCGCAGCCTGCTGGTGGCGCAGGACCTGCTGCGCCAGGGGCGCGACGAGGCCTTCATGCGCGCAAAAATCGCCACCGCGCAGTTCTATGCCGAGCACATCCTGGTCAAGGCGCCCGGCCTGCGCGACAGCATCGTCGAAGGCGCGGGCAGCGTGCGCGCGCTCGCGCCGCAGGCTTTCTGAAAGCACCCGGAAGATCCGCAGCCTCCCGCGTGCGCGGCCGATCGCCGGAAATCATCCCCCCTCTTCCCCCCCCGTTGGAAACCGTCACCATGTCCAGACTCCCTGCCGTGCTGCAAAACCTGTCGCTGCCCGTGATCGGCGCGCCGCTGTTCATCATCAGCACCCCCCGGCTCGTGATCGCGCAATGCCAGGCCGGAATCGTGGGCGCCATGCCCGCGCTCAACGCCCGCCCGGCGGAGCAACTCGACGACTGGCTCGCCGAGATCACCGAGGCCCTGGCCGCGCACGACCGGGCGCACCCGGCGAGTCCCGCCGCGCCCTTTGCCGTCAACCAGATCGTGCACAAGAGCAACGACCGGCTTGAGCGCGACATGCAGGTCTGCGCCAAATACAAGGTGCCGATCATCATCACCAGCCTGGGCGCGCGCGAGGACGTGAACCAGGCCGTGCACGGCTGGGGCGCCAGCGTGCTGCACGACATCATCGACAACCGCTTCGCGCACAAGGCGATCGACAAGGGCGCCGACGGCCTGATCGCCGTGGCCGCCGGCGCCGGCGGCCACGCGGGGGTGAAGAGCCCGTTTGCGCTGATCCAGGAAATCCGCCAATGGTTCGACGGCCCGATCGCGCTCTCGGGCGCCATCGCCACGGGCGACGCGGTGCTCGCGGCGCAGGCCATGGGCGCGGACCTGGCGTACATCGGATCGGCGTTCATCGCCACGCACGAGGCGCACGCGAGCGACGGCTACAAGCAGGCCATCGTCGCCAGCAGTTCGGACGACATCGTCTACAGCAGCCTGTTCACCGGCGTGCACGGCAACTACCTGGCGCCATCGATCCGCGCGGCCGGACTGGACCCGCAGAATCTCCCCGAATCCGACCCCGGCAAGATGAATTTCGGCGGCGACGTGCACAAGGCCTGGAAGGACATCTGGGGCTGCGGCCAGGGCATTGGCGTGATCGACGCCGTGACCGGCGTGGCCGAGCGCGTGGCCAGGTTGCGCAGCGAGTACGCGGCCGCGCGCGCGCGCCTGGGCCTCTGAAAACCCGCTCTACAATCCTTCCCTTTTCCGAAAGGCGCAGCTTCATGCGCCGCCATGCACGGGGCAGGACAGGGGTCGCACGCGCCGTGGAAAACAAGCTGCTACGGCACGGTCTCATTCATTTGGCAAGGACGTCATGCACAACAACTTGGTGGGTTTTGTCGGCTGGCGCGGCATGGTCGGCTCGGTTCTGATGGAGCGCATGCTCGAAGAACAAGACTTCGGGCGCATCGAGCCGCTGTTCTTTTCCACGTCCAACGCCGGCGGCAAGGCCCCCGCGCAGGCGCGCAACGAAACCACGCTGCAGGATGCATTCAGCACCGATGCGCTCAAGCGCTGCGCGATCATCGTCACCACCCAGGGCGGTGACTACACCCAGGCGGTGTACCCCGGGCTGCGCGCCGCGGGCTGGAAGGGCCACTGGATCGACGCCGCGTCCACCCTGCGCATGGACCGGGACGCAGTCATCGTGCTCGACCCGGTGAACATGCCGGTGATCAAAAACGCCCTGGCGCGCGGCGCGCGGGACTGGATCGGCGGCAACTGCACCGTCAGCTGCATGCTCATGGGCGTGGGCGCGCTGTACAAGGCCGGCCTCGTGGAGTGGATGTGCACCCACACCTACCAGGCCGCGTCCGGCGGCGGCGCGCAGCATATGCGCGAACTGCTGACGCAGTACGGCACGCTGAACGCCGAGGTGAAGGCGCTGCTCGACGACCCCGGGAGCGCGATTCTGGAAATCGACCGCAGGCTCAGCGCAAAACAGCGCGCCCTCGACGGCGCCGAAACCACCCACTTCGGTGTGCCCCTGGGCGGCAGCCTGATCCCCTGGATCGACAAGGACCTGGGCAACGGCGTGTCCCGGGAGGAATGGAAGGGCATGGCGGAGACGAACAAGATCCTGGGCCGGGGCGAGGGCTTCGACGCTCCCGCCGTCGCGGTCGATGGTTTCTGCGTGCGCGTGGGCGCGATGCGCTGCCACAGCCAGGCCCTGACCTTCAAGCTCAAAAAGAACGTTCCGGTTGCCGACGTAGAGGCCATGATCGCCGCCGACAACCCCTGGGCCCGGGTGGTCGCGAACACCCGTGAAGCGACGCTCGAAGCGCTCACGCCGGTGGCCGTGAGCGGCACCCTGGGAATTCCCGTGGGGCGCATCCGCAAGCTGGCCATGGGCCCGGAGTATCTGGGCGCTTTCACCATTGGCGACCAGCTGCTCTGGGGCGCCGCCGAGCCCCTGCGCCGCATGCTGCGCATCCTGCTCGATGCC
>NZ_AFAL01000431.1 GCF_000193225.1 Verminephrobacter aporrectodeae subsp. tuberculatae At4
CGCGTGCGCGCCGCCCTGGAGCAGGCCGGAATCGAGCAGGCCCTCGACGTCCTGCGGCGCGACCGGGCCGTAGGCCACGCGCCCCTGCGGCGTCTCCACTTCGACCAGCGGCTCCAGCCACATCATGGCGCGCGAGCCATTGCGCACCAGCTGCACGTCGAGCGCGCGCCGCGCGGCGCCGGCCAACAGACACGCTGCGACGGCGTCGGCGCCGACGGCCAGCGCCGCGCTGTCGGCCGGAACGAAGACACGCACGCTGCTCATGCCGCAGCCTCCGACGCGGCGAGCAGTGCGTCGAGCCGCGCCGGCGTCAGGCGTGCGTGCACGTGCTCGTCGAGCCGCAGCGCCGGGGACGTGGCGCACAGCCCCAGGCAGTACACCGGCTCGAGGGTGAACGCCCCGTCGCGCGCCGTGCCGCCCGCGTCGGGCAGGCCCAGGCGTGCGCAGGCCTGCGCCCACAGCGGCTCCGCGCCCATGGCCTGGCAGGCCTCGGCGCGGCAGATTTGCAGCACACGGCGGCCCGCAGGCGCGCTGCGAAAGTGCGGGTAGTAGGTGATGACGCCGTGCACCTCGGCGCGCGACAGGTCCAGGCCCTGCGCGATGTCCGCGACCGCATCCGCGGGGACATGGCCCAGCGCGTCCTGCACGGCGTGCAGGATGGGCAGCAGCGCGCCAGGCACGTCCTTCAGGCGCTCGACGATGTCGCGCACCGTTTGCCGGTGCGGATCGGCCGGGTGTGCTGGATGTGCCGTGTGTGTGCCGCGCGGTCGGCGCAGCTGCTCGCGCAACGCCATGGTGATTTCCGGGGAGGCGTCAGCGCCATGGTGCTCGGGCTTCATCGCTGGGGAACCCCGTCACTGAAAGAACGTGGCCGCAGAGACCAAGGTCTTGTAGAGGCCCCAGGCCAAGGGAATGCCCACCGCGAGCCAGGCCAGCCAGACCTGGGCCGCCGGCGTGGCATCGCCGCGTGCGTTCGCGCGCCCCATTCCCGCCTCGGCGGCAACGGCCTTCTCGTGCGCCAGCCGCTTTTCCTCGGCGAGCTCCGCGTCGCTCATGAACCACGTGTCGGCCAGGGGACGAACCATCAGGTTGCACAGGAGGCCGACGGCCAGCATGCCGACCAGGATGTACATCGTCTGGTTGTAGACCTGCTCGCGCGGGATGCCCTGGCCCAATTGGTACTCGCGCATATAGCCCACGACCACGGGACCCAGAATTCCCGCAGTCGCCCAGGCCGTGAGCAGGCGGCCATGGATGGCGCCGACCATCTGGGTTCCGAACAGGTCCGCGAGGTACGCCGGGACCGTGGCAAAGCCCCCGCCGTACATCGAGAGGATGATGCAAAAGGCGCCGACGAAGAGCAGCTTGCTGCCGGCCGCCGCGCTTTCCGGGATGCTGAAGTAGAGCAGGCCACCGAGGACGAAGAACACCACGTAGGTCAGCTTGCGGCCGAGTTTGTCCGACAGGCTGGCCCAGAAGAATCGGCCCCCGATGTTGAACAAGGACAGCAGGGCCGCAAAACCGCCGGCCACCGCAGCAATGGCTGCGAGCTCCGTTTTGTCCAACGCGGCAAATTTCTTCGGCACGCCCGCCAGCGTGCCGCCAAAGACTTCCTGCAGCATGGGCGAGGCCATGCCGAGCACGCCGATGCCGGCGCTCACGTTCATGCACAGCACCATCCAGATCAACCAGAACTGGGGAATTCCCCAAACCCTTTTCACATGCACGTGGCGCTGCGTGATCATGGCGTTGCCCGCTTGTGCCGCGGGCGGCGTCCAGCCTGCCGGCGTCCAGCCCGTGGGCGGCACGCGGTACCCGAAGGCGCCGCCGAGCATGAAGACGAAGTAGACGAGACCCATGACGACGAAGGTCTGCATCACGCCCACGCTGGTCGGGGTGGCCCAGTATTTCATCAGCTCCACCGCGAACGGCGAGCCGATCATGGCGCCGCCGCCAAAGCCCATGATGGCCATTCCGGTGGCCATTCCGCGCCGGTCCGGGAACCACTTGATCAGGGTCGATACCGGCGAGATGTAGCCCAGTCCCAGGCCGATGCCGCCGATCACGCCCGAGCCAAGAATCATCAGCCAGAACTGATGGACGTGGATGCCCAGTGCCGAGATCAACATGCCTGCACACCAGCAGACGGCCGACACCACACCCGCCTTGCGCGGGCCCGCGCGCTCCAGCCAGCCGCCCCAGATGGCAGCGAGCAGCCGAGAAAAACGAAGAACAGCGTGTACATCCAGCCGAGCGTGGCGATGCGCCAATCGCAGTCGCGCGCAAAGAGTTCTGCGAAGAAGCCGATCTCTTTGGCGCAGGTCGTGGCCCCTGTTCCGGCGGTCGATAGCGCCTTGGACAGCGGCAGCCAGAACACGGAAAAGCCATACGCCATGCCAATGCACAGGTGGATGGCCAGCGCCGCTGGCGGCACCAGCCACCGATTGAATCCCGGGCCGGCAATGATGCGTTCCTTGTCCAGCAATCCCGCAGCAAAGGGGGAGGGGTCCCTGGGTGCGAGGATGGGAACAGCGTCCTGGTCGAGTAGCGATGACATCAGCGTGGGCTCCGTTGTATTGCGCTGGCAGAACGCGCAGAACGCACGGTCTTTTTGCTGGCGTCGGAGTGTCGGCGGGACGTTGACTGGCGGTCAAATCATTTCGTTACATGGAGCCATTTATATCCGTGATCTATGCAGGCAGCTTCATACGTCGATCTCGGCGCTGTGCGCTGCGGCGTGCTCTAGTGTTCTGCCTTGCGAATAGCGGCACAAAATGAAACTGATGCATTTCGCGTCATGGCAAGGCGCAAACCGCAGCGATACCCGTAGGTATCGCGAGGATTTGCAACGCCGCCATGGCGCGAAAGGCGCAGTTTCATGTGCCGCTATTCGCAGGGCAGGACACTTAGCCATTCGGGGTCGCGCGCCAGATCGACTGCGGCCCTGAGGGTGCGCGACGGCCGGTCCGTTGCCACCATCATGAAGCCGACCGGTGTGCGCACGTCCGGGCTCGTGAGCGGCCGCGCTTGCAATTCCGCGTAGGTGCGCACGGCATCGACCAGCGCCCCGGGCAGGATGCTGCACACATTGCCCGCGACGACGCTGAGCGCCAGCGTGAGGACGGAGTTGGTTTCGATTTCCGGCTTGACCTCCACACCGGCCATGGCCAGGGCGCTGCCCACGATCGTCCGGTTGTGCATCTCGGGTGTGAGCAGGCACAGCGGAAGTTCCCCGGCCTCGCGCCAGGAGACAGGCTTGCCGATGTGCAAGCCCTTGGCGTTCGGCTCGTCGGTGCGCTGCACCAGAAAGTAGTGCTCGGTGTACTGCGCAATCGTCGCGAGGTGGGTGTTCTGCCGCTTGATGCGGTCCGTATACCCCAGGCCCAGATCCAGGGACAGGCTCTCCAGGCCGGCTTCGATCTCCGGCGAACTCATGGAACGTACGATGGGCGAAATCCCGGGGCAGCGGGCCTTCAGCTTGGCGGCAAAGCGCGCGACGATCGGCACGGCCGTGGGCACCGCGCCCAGAGTCAATCGACCCTGGGGTCTTGCGGCCGCGCTGTCGAGTTCCTGTTGCAACAGATCGCGCTCACGCAGCATGCGCTGCGCTGTGGAGAGCACCCTTTCCCCCTCCGGCGTGAGCCCCGCATAGTTGCGCCCGCGCTTGACGATGGCGGTGCCGAACTCCTCCTCCAGCGATCGAAGGGCATTCGACAGCGCAGGCTGCGTGACGTTGCAGGCCTGCGCGGCGCGGCCGAAATGCTGGTGCGTGTTCAGGGCAACCAGGTAGCGGAGGGTCGCGAGGAGATTCATCGATCATCCCTTGGGGGAGAGGCGTTTCTTGGGGGGGCTGCTCCTGCGGCAAAGTGCCAGCACGCAAGCAGCGGGCAGAAAAAAGCCCAACGGCGAATGGTTGGGCTGGTGGACGCGGTGTGGTGGTGGTAGGTGGACTTGAACCACCGACATCAGCATTATGAATGCTGCGCTCTAACCAACTGAGCTATACCACCGTGGGGGCGGATTGTAGGACAAATTCACTGGTGGGTGAAGTGGGCCGCGCGCTTGTTCACGAAGGCGTCCATGCCTTCCTTTTGGTCCCGGGTGGCGAACAGCGCGTGGAACAGGCGGCGCTCGTACATCAGGCCATCGGAGAGCGTGCCCTCGAAGGCCCGGTTCACGGATTCCTTGGCCGCCATCACCGCGATCCGGGAGAAGCCGGCGATGGCGATGGCGGCGCCCAGCGCCTCGTGCATGAGCTGACTGTCAGGCACCACGCGGCTGACCAGGCCGGCGCGCTCGGCTTCTGCGGCGTCCATCATGCGGCCCGTCAACACCATGTCCATGGTCTTTGACTTGCCCACGGCGCGCGGCAGGCGCTGCGTTCCGCCGGAACCCGGGATCACGCCGAGCTTGATTTCGGGCTGGCCGAATCGGGCGTTGTCCGCGGCGATGATGAAGTCGCACATCATCGCCAGCTCGCAGCCGCCGCCCAGCGCAAAACCGCTGACTGCGGCGATCACGGGTTTGCGGATGGAGCGGATCGTCTCCCAGTTGCGCGTGATGTAGTCGCCCTTGTAGGCATCGACAAAGCTGTATTGCGCCATGGCACCGATGTCGGCGCCGGCGGCAAACGCTATTTCACTGCCCGTGATGATGATGCAGCCGATTTTTTCTTCGGCGTCAAAGGCCTTCAGCGCCGCGCCCAGTTCGTCCATCAGCTGGTCGCTGAGGGCATTGAGCTGCTTGGGCCGGTTGAGCGTGATGACGCCGACCTTGTCCGCCTCGACGTGGACTTTGATGGTTTCGCAGGACATGGAATCTCCCGGGTTGATGGCTTGTCATGGGGGGAACGAATGCACCGAAGGGCAGGGCGCTGCTCAGTCCAGCCAGCGCCTCAGGGCGTTTCTGTCGGAGGGGGTCAGGCTGATCGTGTCGGGCTGTGCCGGCGTGGCCGTCCCGTGGCGCGCCTTCTTGCGCGCGCTGCCGGCCTGGCCGCGCGCCGGCAATTCGAGCGCCAGCCGCAGCAGGCGCCCGTCGCGTGCGACCCAGGCCGTGAGCGCGGTCTCGGTGCCCGCGTAGAACGCCACGTCGTCGAGCTTGCGCACGCGCCAGCCCTGTCCCCGCGCTTCCACCCCCAGCCATTCGTCGCCCGCGGCCATGCCGGACTTCTCTGCGGCGCCGCCGCGCAGCACGGTCTGGATCCGCAGGCCGTGGTCCTGCGCCACGCGCAGGCCCAGGCGCTGCGCGAGTTGGGGCGTTTCTGCTTTCAGGTCCACGCCGTGGGCGGCCAGAAGATCGGCCAATGGCAGTTCCGCCGTGCCATGCACCCATTGCTGCAATTCGGCGTCAAACGGGCGGCCTGCGCACGCGTGCAGCGCCGCGTGCAGGTCGGCCTCGGTCATGGGCCCCTGCTGGCAGCGCGTCCACAGCGCACGCATCACGTCGTCGAGCGTCGCGTGGCCTTCGCGGCGCAGCGTGAGATCCAGGCACAGGGCCACCAGCGCGCCCTTGGTGTAGTAGCTGATCGTGGCGTTGGCGGTGTTTGCGTCCGGCCGGTAGTACTTCACCCAGGCGTCGAAGCTCGCCTGGGCCACGCTCTGCACCGCCCGGCCCGGCGTTTGCAGCACCTGGTTGATGGTCTTGGCGAGGCATTTCAGGTAGGCCGCGTCGTCGATCAGTCCGGCCCGGCGCAGCAGCAGATCGTCGTAGTAGCTGGTGAAGCCTTCAAAGAACCACAGCAGGTCGGTGTAGTTCTCGCGGCTGTAGTCGTAGGGGGAGAATTCCGCCGGGCGCAGGCGCTTCACGTTCCAGGTGTGAAAGTACTCGTGGCTGATCAGCCCCAGCAGCGTGGTGTAGCTCTCGCCCGCTTTGGCTTCCTGCTGCTGCCGCGGCAGGTTGCGTCTGCCGCACACCAGCGCCGTGGAGTTGCGGTGCTCGAGCCCCCCGCAGCCATCGTCCACGGCATGGAGCAGGAACAGAAAGCTTGCATGCGGGGCCTTGCTCGCAGCGCCATGCCAGAAGCGGATGGCGGCCTCGCAGATCTTGCGGGTGTCGTCCAGCAGGCGTTGGCCGTCGAAGGACGGCGTGGCGCCGGCGACCACAAGGCGGTGGGGGATGGCGCAGGCGTCGAAGTGCCCGACCCAGAACGTCCCCAGTTCCACGGGGCAGTCCACCAGTTCGTCGTAGTCGGCGGCGCCGTACAGGCCAAAGCCTCTCTCGTCCGTGGCCAGGGCGGCAAGCCCCGTGGCCACCGACCAGTGCGCGGTGGCGTCCGTGCTGGCGATCTCCAGCGTGTGGCGCTGCGCTTCCTGGCCGTGCACGCGCAGGCAGAGGCTGGTGCCGTTGAAAAAGCCGCGCGCCGCGTCGAGCCACGCGCTGCGCACCGAGGGGTCGCAGGCGCATACGGCGTAGCGCAGCTCCAGCGGCCGGCCGGGTCGGCAGTCCACCCGCCAGCGGTGCTTGTCCAGCTGTGTCAGGGGGACGGCGCGCCGGCCTTGCCGGGCCTTCAATTGCTGCAGGTTTTTTGCGAACTCGCGGATCAGGTAGCTGCCCGGTATCCATGCCGGCAACGACACTTCCTGCCCGGCCGCAGGGTGGGCCAGCGTCAGCACGACGTGGAACAGATGGGCGTGCAGGTCCGATGGCTCGACGCGGTAGTGCAGGTCCGCGGGCTCGGCAGGGCGGGCGGTTGGCATGGGCGCTCGCAGGGTGGTGGGACAGGACGGCCTCAGTTGGCGGCCGTTGCGGACTTGCTGCCGGCCTCCGCCAGGCGCTTTTCCACTTCCTGCGTGCCGATGGCGTGCGACACGCGGGTGCCGTTGGCGAAGATCAGGGTGGGGGTGCCCATGATCTTGTACTTCTTGCCGAAAGCCAGGTTGCGCTGCAGCGCGCTGGTGTCGCAGTTGGCTGCGGCGGCGGGCTTGTCGCGCAGCATCTGGTCCATCCAGGCGCCGGCCTGGTCCTTGGCGCACCAGATGTTGCGCGACTTCTCGGCCGAATCGGGGCTCAGGATGGGGTAGAGGAACAGGTGCACGGTGACGTTGTCCACGCGCTGCATGTCGCGCTCGAACACCTTGCAGTAACCGCAGTTGGGGTCTTCAAAGACCGCGACCCGGCGCTTGCCGTCGCCGCGCACGATGGTCAGGGCGTCTTTCAGGGGCAGCTCGGAGAAGTCCACCGCAGTCAGCTGGCTGATGCGGTCTTCGGTGAGGTTGCGGCGCGCCTTGGAGTCGAACAGCTCACCCTGGATCACATAGTTGCCCCGGGCGTCGGTGTAGAACAGGTCGGTGCCGATGCGCACCTCGTACAGCCCCGCCATGGGCGTGCGCCGCACCTCGTCGATCTTGCTCATCTGGGGAATGCGCGCGGCAAGCCTCTTGCGGATCCGCGCCTCTTGCGCGTCGGCGCCCAGGCTCAGGGTGGCCAGGGCGGCGGCCAGCAGGGTAATGGTCAGTTTCATCGGGAAGGCTTTCGTTTTCTTCAGGGGATGCGCTCGGGTGACGGGGTGGCGCCCTCAGTGCCATGCCATGGCCTGGCGGGCGACGAATTTCTTCAGCGGGCCGCTGCGCTCGAAGCCCGCCATGGCCCCGTTGCGCACGGCCTGCCAGAGGCCTTGCGGGCGCGAGAAGAGCTGTTGCAGACCGTCGCTTGCCAGAGCGACGGCGAAAAGGGCGGCCTTGCGCTCGCGCTCGTAGCGCCGCAGCAGGCGCGGGTCGGCCACGCTGCGCCAGCCATCGCGCTGGCGCAGGGCATGCGCCAACGCGCGTGCGTCCCCGAGCCCCAGGTTCAGCCCCTGCCCCGTGAGCGGGTGCACCGTGTGCGCGGCGTCGCCCGCGAGCACCCAGCCGCGCGGATTCCTCGCCTGCGCCGGCCCGGCCCCGCACCAGCGGTGCGCACGCGCGAGTTGCAGCGGCCAGGCCGCGCGCGGCGCGCACAGCGTCAGCGCACCGAGGGCGCTGCGGCTGGCGCTCTGCAGTTCCTGCGCGAATGCTTCGGGCGCGAGCGCCAGCAGCGGCGCGACCAGCTCCTGCGCGACGGACCACACCACGGCGACGGAGTGGCCCAGGGGGCCGTCCAAGGGGAGAAAAGCCAGGATGCCATGCGGCAAGAACCACTGGCGCGCCACCTGCCCGTGGGGGTGAGTGCAGTGCAGCCGGGTGGCGATCGCATGCTGGGCGTAGGGGGTCCGCTCGAAATCCACGCCAAACTCGGCCCGGGTGCTGCTGGAGCGGCCCTCGCAGACCACCGTCAGCGCGGCCGACACCGGCGTTGCGACGACTTCCACCTGCGGCTGGAAACGCAGGGCCTCGGCCAGGCGCGCTTGCAGCGCGGGCACATCGACGATCCATGCCAGGGCGTCCACGGCCTGCGTGGCCGCGTCGAAATGCACGCCGCCGCCCTGGTCCCCCAGAACCTGCATGCGCCGCACGGCGGTGGCTTGCCCGGCGTCGGGCCAGCAGCGCAGGGATTGGAGCAACTCGGCAGACGCCCTGTTCAGCGCGTAGGCGCGGACGTCAGCGCCCGCCGCATCTTGGGGGTCGGGGCCCGGGACCAGGGCCACTCTCAGCTGTTCGCGCGCGAGCAGCAGGGCCAGGGTGCTGCCCACGATGCCGGCGCCGCGAATGCACAGATCAAAGGCTTGGACCATGGGGCATTGTAGGAGCGCGGCATGGTCCTCAGATCGGGCCAGGGCACAATGGCGTCTCCAATCCACCACCCCCGTTTCCCAGGAGCCCCCGGCGTGAGTTGCACCCCCGATGGCCGTCTGTCCGGCCGCATTGCGCGTCTGTTCGTCTACCCGATCAAATCCTGCGCCGGCGTCGAAGTGCAGCAGTCCTTGCTGACGGACACCGGGCTGGACCTGGACCGCGCCTGGATGGTGGTTGGTGCCGACGGCGGGTTTCTGACCCAGCGCACCCTGCCCCGCATGGCGCTGATCCGGCCGCAGCTCGGAAGCGATGACATGGTGCTGCGCGCACCCGGCATGCTGGCCCTGCACGTGGCGCAGGGCGCCGTCGAAGCCGAGGCCCCCGCGACCGTGACCGTATGGCAGGACCGGGTGCCGGCATGGGACATGGGGGCGGTCGCGGCCCAGTGGTTCAGCGATTTTCTGGGGCAGCCCTGCAGGCTCGTGCGCTTTGACCCGGATCACCGGCGTTTGTCGGACATGGACTGGACCGGGGGCGTCCAGGCGCCGAACCAGTTTGCCGACGCCTTTCCCCTTCTGGTGGCCAGCGAAGCGTCCCTGGATGAACTCAACGCGCGCCTTCAGGCGGCCGGCCACAGGGCGGTGGGGATCGAGCGTTTCCGACCGAACGTGGTGCTCGCGGGCCTCGCGGCGCACGACGAGGACCGGGTGGATTGGCTGCGCATCGACGCTGCGGACGGCGCCATTGCGTTGCAGCCCGTCAAGCCCTGCGCGCGCTGCCCGATTCCCGACATCGACCCCATGACCGCAGAAAGCACCCCGGCGGTGGGGGACACGCTGCGCGGCTACCGGCAGGACCCGCGGCTGGGCGGCGCGATCAGCTTCGGCATGAACGCCATCGTGCGCGAGGGCGCGGGCCGGACGCTGCGCGTGGGGCAG
>NZ_AFAL01000430.1 GCF_000193225.1 Verminephrobacter aporrectodeae subsp. tuberculatae At4
CCCGCGGGCCAGTGGAAGAACGGGTGCCAGTCCGAACCGCCGGCCTCGATGAGCAGCACGCTCAGCGCCGGGTCTGCGCTCAGGCGGTTGGCGAGCACGCAGCCCGCGGAGCCGCCGCCCGCGATGACGTAGTCGTAATGTTCCATCTTCATAGCCGTGGAATCGAGAGCGCGCCGTCCACGCACAGGACGCTGCCGCTCGCAAACGCCAGCTGCCCGAGCGCGAGCGCGCGCACCGCGCGCGCCACGTCGTCGGGCTGGCCCCAGCGGTGCATGGGGACCAGGCCCTGCGCGATGCGCTGGTCGTAGTCGGCAGACACCGCCTGCGTCATGGGCGTGCGGATGACGCCCGGCCGGATTTCAAACACGCCGATCCCCGCCGCCGCCAGGCGCAGCGCAAAGAGCTTGGTGAGCATGGACAGGCCCGACTTCGAGAGGCAGTACTCCGCGCGCTCGACCGAGGCCATGTCCGCGCTCACCGAGGACAGCGTGACGATGCTGCGCGCTGGCGCCGCCGCGGGCGCCGGCGTTTGCAGCATGTGGCGCGCGACCGCCTGGGTCATGAAGAACGTGCCGCGCAGGTTCACGCCGAGCACCCGGTCAAACGCCTGGGGCGGGACCTCGAGCAGGTCGCCACGGCGCGGTGAGCCGATTCCCGCGTTGTTCACCAGGGCCACGATCGGCCCGCCCCAGTCGGTGATCGTGTCCACCAGCGCCGGGTGCGCGCCGACCTCGGCCAGGTCCGAAGCGAAAAAGCGCGCGCGGCCTCCGTGCGCCCCGATGGCGTCCAGGGTCGCGTCCGCACCCTCCGGGCCCAGGTCGGTGATCGCCAGGTCGAAGCCCTGCGCCGCCAGGTCGATGGCAATGGCCGCCCCGATTCCGCGGCGCGCTCCGGTGACCACGGCCAAGGCCCTTGCGGTGTGCATCAGAGCACCTGCTCCCGGATATGCTGGCCCACGCGCAGCGCCTGCGCAGCGACGGTCAACGCGGGATTCACCGCCGCCGAAGAAGGGAAAAAGCCCGCGTCCACCACGTAGAGGTTCTCGTGGTCCCAGGCCCGGCACAGCGCGTCGAGCGCGGAGGTTTTCGCGTCCGCGCCAAAGCGGACCGTTCCGCATTGGTGCGAGACCACCTCGGTGCCAAAGCCCTTGGCCAGCACCAGCGGATAGCCCGTGGCGCGCAGAATCTCCCGGCACTTGGCGACCCAGCGCTGATGCGCCCGGAGGTTGCTGCGCTTCCAGTGCAGGTTGATGGCGCCGTCCTCGCGCACGCTGACGCGGCTGTCCGGGTCCGGCAGGTCCTCGCTCTGCGCGTACCAATCGACGCTGTGCTGCGCCAGCAGGCTGCGCAGCATTTTCGGCAGATGGCCCAGCGGGCCCCTGAGCATGGGCTCGCGGATCTTGCCCAGCAGTTGCAGGCTGCCCAGCGGGTAGCCGTAGCCATGCGTCGGGTCGCCAAAGTAGAAGTCGTGCACCGCGAGCGTCTTGGGGAAGTGGGTGCGGTTGCGCCTGAGCGGGTGCACGGCCATCAGCGCCGTGGTGTTGTGCGTCATGTAGTGGCGCCCGACGACGTCGCTGCTGTTCGCCAGGCCCCGGGGATGCGCCCCGTTGGCCGAGCGCAGCAGCAGGGCCGCGGAGTTGATGGCGCCTGCGCTGAGCACGAACAGCTTGCCGCAGATGCGCTTGCGCACGCCGTCGTGCAACACGTCCACGGCCGTGATGCGCCGGCCGGAGTCGTCCGTCAGCAGGCGCTCGACGCGCACCCCGGTGCGCAGTTCGACGTTCGCGTGCTCCAGCGCCGGTCGGATGAGCCGCATTTCGGCGTCCCCCTTCGCGTCCACCTTGCAGGGCAGCGCGTCGCAGTTGCTGCAACGCAGGCAGCGGCCACCGGCGCCGAAGTCGATCGCGCTGGGCATGGCAAAGGGCGCGAGCCCCTGCGCCTGGAGCCGCTCATGAATCGCTTGCAGCACGGGTTCGTGGGGAATCGGTGGGTGCTCGAAGCCCGCGCTGCGCGCGGGCTCGGTCGGGTCGATCCCGGCCTGCCCGCGCACGCCGAAGAGGCGCTCGGCGAGCGCGTACCACGGCTCGAGCTGCGCGTACCGGATCGGCCATGCGGGGGACTCGCCCTCCTCGTGCTGCACGCATTCGAAATCGCGCTCGCGAAAGCGGAACATCGCCGTGCCGTAGAACTTGCTCAGCCCGCCGACGAAGTAGAACATGCCGGGGCGGAAGGCGCGGCCGTCGGCGTACCAGAGTTCCTGCGTCTTGTAGCGCTGCCGGACGAAGATCTCCTCCAGGTCCCAGTTCTGCGCCTCGCGGGGTAAGAACGGGCCGCGTTCGAGCACCAGCACCTGCGCGCCCGAGCCCGCGAGTTGCCAGGCCACGCTGCCGCCACCGACGCCGGAGCCGATGATGACGACGTCGCTCAGTTCGTGTTGTGCGCACGACATCAGGCAATCCGTTCCTCGGATTGCGCGTCGAAGCACACCAGCTTGCGCAGGTCGATCAGGAACCGGGCGCGCTCGGACGCGTGCAGCGTGACGTCGGGGTCCAGGCGCACGGTGAACTCCTGCCCCCCCAGATCGAGCAGCACCAGCGTATCCGCGCCGGTGGGCTCGACGACCTCGACCCGCGCCTCGACGATCGCCTGCTGCGCACCCGCGACCGCGTCCGGCGCGGCCAGCGCCACCGCCTCGGGGCGGATTCCGGCAATCACCGGCTGGCCGACGTAGCCGGCCAACGCCGGCGTGAGCAGCGCCTGCGGCAGCGCGATCTGCGCGGCGCAGCCGGGATGGGCTGCGTCGTCGAGCACGATGCACGGCGCAGCCGCGCCCGTCGCCTGCAAGCGGCCCTTGAGCAGGTTCATCCGGGGCGAGCCCATGAAACCGGCGACGAAGGTGTTTGCGGGCTGGTCGTAGACCTGCGCCGGGGTTCCGAGCTGCTGGAGGACGCCGCCCTTCATCACCGCGATCCGCGTCGCCAGCGTCATGGCCTCGATCTGGTCGTGCGTCACGTAGACGATGGTCGCCTTCAGGCGCTGGTGCAGCTTCTTGATTTCCGTGCGCATGCCCACGCGCAGCTGCGCGTCCAGGTTCGACAGCGGCTCGTCGAACAGATACAGCTGTGGCTCGCGCGCCAGGGCCCGGCCGATGGCGACGCGCTGGCGCTGACCGCCCGAGAGCTGGCGCGGCCGGCGCTCCAGAAGATGTTCGATTTGCAGCATCTTGGCGACCGACTGGACGCGCGCGGCGCGGGCCTCCTTCGGCACCTTGCGCATCTGCAAGGGAAATTCGATGTTCCGGGCCACCGTCATGTTCGGGTACAGCGCGTAGGACTGGAACACCATGGAGATGTTCCGGTCCGCCGGCCCCATCTGCGTGATGTCGCGCTGGTCCAGCTTCAGGCTGCCGCTGCTCGGCTCTTCCAGGCCGGCAATGATGTTCATCAAGGTGCTCTTGCCGCAGCCCGAGGGGCCGACCAGAACCAGGAATTCGCCGTCCGCCAGGTCAATGGAGATGTCATGCAAAATTTTGACCGGGCCAAAACTCTTTTGCACATGGATCAATTCGAGCGAGGCCATGGAACCCTTAACCTTTCACCGACCCGGCCATCAGGCCGCGAACGAAGTATTTGCCCGAGAGCAGATAGACAAAGAGCGTGGGCAACGCGGCGATGAACGCGCCCGCAAAGTGCACGTTGTATTCCTTGACCCCGGTGCTGCTGTTGACCAGATTGTTCAGCGCCACGGTCAGCGGGTACGAGCTGAAATCGCTGAACGACGCGCCAAACAGGAACTCGTTCCAGACATTCGTGAACTGCCAGATCACGGTGACCACGATGATGGGCGCGCTGTTGGGCAGCAGGATGCGGCCAAGGACGCCGAAGAAGCCGGCCCCGTCCATGCGCGCCGAGCGCACCAGCTCATTCGGAAAGGCCGCGTAGTAGTTGCGAAAGAACAGCGTGGTAAAGCCGATGCCGTACACCACGTTCACGAAGACCAGGCCCGTCACCGTTCCGGCAAGGCCCAGAAAACCCAGGGTTTTGGCCATGGGGATGAGGACGATCTGGAACGGAATGAACACCGAAAACAGCATGGCCGCAAACAGCGCGGGCGCAAAGCGCAGGCGGAACTGGGTCAGGACGTAGCCGTTGACCGCGCCAATGAGCGTGGACAGCAGCACGGCCGGCACCACGAGCAGGAACGAGTTCAGGAAATACGGCTTCAGCCCCGTGGGCTGCACGCCGATCTGCGCCGTTCCCCAGGCCGTGGTCCAGGGCTCGATGGTCCAGTTCATGGGCAATGCCAGCAGGCCCCCGCCACGGATTTCGTCGAGCGGTTTGAGCGAGTTCACGAGCATCACGTAGACCGGCAACAGAAAGACCAGCGCAAAAACCAGCAGCACCAGGTACAGGGCGACGCGGCCCGGGCGCAACGCGCCGGCGCGATGGGCAGGGGCGGCGGTGGCGGTGGCGGCGTCAGCCATTTTTCAGCTTCCTCATTTCGCTGTAGAGGTACGGCAGGACGACGGTGGCGATCGCCAGCAGCATCAGCACCGAGCTCGCGGCGCCCACCGCCATCTCGTTGCGCGTGAACGAGTACTGGTACATGAAGACCGACGGCAGCCAGGTCGAGCGCCCCGGGCCGCCATTCGTGAGCGCGATCACGAGGTCATACGATTTGATCGCCATATGCGCGAGGATCACGAACGACGAAACGAAGACCGGGCCGAGCTGCGGGACGACGATGTGCAGGTAAATCTGCCAGGTCTTGGCGCCGTCTACGCGCGCGGCGTTGACCTGCTCGAAGTCCACCCCGCGCAGACCCGCGAGGAACATGGCCATGACGAAGCCCGCGGTCTGCCAGACGGCGGCGATGACCACGCAGTAGATGGCCATCCCGCTGTCCTTGATCCAGCCGAAGGAAAAGCCCTCCCAGCCCAGCCCATGGATCGATCGCTCCAGGCCCACGCCGGGGTCGAGCAGCCATTTCCAGGCCGTCCCCGTGACGATGAAGGACAGCGCCATGGGGTACAGGAAGATGGAGCGCAGCGCGCCCTCGGCGTGAATCTTCTGGTCGATGAGAATCGCCAGACCCAGACCCAGCGTGAGCGAGCAGCCGATGTACAGGGTCGCAAACAGGCCCAGATTCGAGACCGCCACCCACCAGTTCTCCAAACCCAGCAGGCGCTGGTAGTTCGCCGTCCCGACCATCGCGTAGCTCGGCATCATGGTCGAGTTCGTGAACGACAGATAGAACGTGAACATCATGTAGCCGTAGACGCAGACCAGCACCAGCAGGGCGCTCGGGGTGATCAATAACCGGGGCAGCAGTTGCGCTTTCATGACCGTCTCTCTCCATGACCCGGACGCGGAGTGTTCCCCGTCCGGGTGCAGCCGGCTTTAGTTCTTGGCCGCGGAAAGCATTTCCGCGACGGCTTTCTTGCTGTCGATCTGGCCGTTGAAGTGGCGCGTGATGACGTCGTAGAACGCGTTCTTGATCGACGCCGGAACCGCGTGGCCATGGCCGATCGACCCCACCAACGTGTTCTTTTTGCTCGCCTCGGCCAGGTCCTTCATGCCCTTTTTGCCGCAGTCGTCAAAAGCCGTGTCGGGCACGTCGGTGCGCGCGGGAACGGAACCCTTGACGACGTTGAACGCGGTCTGAAACGCGGGATCCATGATCGCGCTGGCGAGCTTGATCTGCGCCGCCCCCTTGTCGCCGCCGACCTTGAACATCGCAAACTGGTCGGTGTTGAAGGACACGCTCCCCTGGCTGCCGGGCGTGCGAAAGCACAGGAAATCCTTGCCCGGGATCTTCTTGGCGTTGATGAATTCGCCCTTGGCCCAGTCGCCCATCATCTGAAAGCCCGCCTTGCCGCTGATGACCATGCCGGAGGCAACGTTCCAGTCGCGCCCGGAAAAGTCCTTGTCCACGAATCGGCGCAGCTGCGCCATGCGCTCGAAGACCTTCTCCGTGGTCGGCGAGTTCAGCGCCTTGGGGTCGAGTTCGACGAAGGCCTTGCGGTAGTAGTCGGGGCCGCCGGTGGCCAGCGCCACGCCGTCGAACACCGTGGCGTCCTGCCAGGGTTGGCCGCCGTGCGCGATGGCGATGAAGCCGGCTTTTTGCACCTTTTCCGCCGCGGCGATGAATTCGTCCCAGGTCATGGGCTCGGTCATGACGCCGGCCTTGGTGAGCACCTCCTTGTTCGCCCAGATCCAGTTCGTCGAGTGCAGGTTCACGGGCACGGCGATCCACTTGCCGTTGAACTTCGAGAACCGCTGCACCGCGGCCGGCACCACCTTGTCCCAGCCCTGTTTCATGGCCAGCTCGTTGAGGTCGCTCAGAACCCCCTGCTTGGCCCAGTCCGACAGGTCAAAGCCCATCATCTGCACGGCGGTCGGCGGGTTGCCCGAGGTCACGCGCGCGCGCACCGCGGTCATCGCGGCCTCGCCGCCGCCGCCGGCGACCGGCATGTCGTTCCACTTCACGCCCTGCTTCTCCAAATTGTCCTTGAGGACGCTCAACGCCGCCGCCTCGCTGCCCGAGGTCCACCAATGCAGGACCTCGACGCTCTGCTGCGCGGCGACGGGAAGTGCGAAGGCGGTTGCGATGCTCAGTCCAAGAATTTGTTTTTTCATGATGACGGTCTCTCTGAATGAAATGGAATGGAACAGGAAAGGCTCAAGGGAAGCGGCTCAGGCTTGCGCCAGATACCAGTCGGCGCGTGCGCCCAGGTGCATGTGCAGGGTTTTCGTTTCGGTGTAGTCCTCCGTGGCAAGTCGACCCAATTCGCGGCCAATGCCGCTCTCGCGGTAACCCCCGAAGGGGAGCTCCGCATGACCCTCGAGAAATGTGTTCACCCAGACCGTTCCGGCCCGGATGCGGCGCGCCGCCGTCAGGCAGGTATCGAAGTCCCGGCTCCACACGGCCGCGGACAGGCCGTAGAGCGTGGAGTTCGCGAGCTCGATGGCCTCGGCCAGCGTGCCGAAGCGCAGCACCGAGAGCACGGGGCCGAACACCTCTTGCTTGGCAATCGCCATATCGCGCGTCACGCCGGTGAGCACCGTGGGTTCGATGTACAGGCCCGGGCGGTTCATGCGTGCGCCGCCGAGCGCCAGCTGCGCGCCGTCCCTGCGCGCGCCCTCGATGTGCGCGAGGATGCTCGCCAGCTGCTTGTGCGTCGTGATTGCGCCCACCTGCGTGCCCTCGGCAAACGGGTCGCCGACACGCACGTGCCGGGAGCGCTCGACGACCGCCGCCGAGAACTTCTCGGCAATCGCGTCCTGCACCAGGATGCGGCTGCCGCTGTTGCAGCACTGGCCGGCGTTGAAGAAGACGCCGTAGACCACCGCATCCACCGCGGCCTCCCAGTCGCAGTCGGCAAAAATGATCTGCGGATTCTTTCCGCCGAGCTCCAGCGCGACCTTCTTGAGCGTGGCGGCCGACTGCGCAAGCGCCTGCTTGCCCACGGCCGTCGATCCGGTAAAGGAGAGCATGTCCACGTCGGGATGCGTGACCAGCGCCTCGCCGACCACGCTGCCCTCGCCCACGAGCATGTTCACGGCGCCGGCCGGAACGCCCGCTTCGAGCAGGATCTCGCCGAGCATCAGCGTGGTGCCGGAGGTCACCTCCGCGGGCTTGACCACGCAGGTGCAGCCCGCGGCCAGGGCGAACGGCAGCTTCTGGCTGACGATGAGGAACGGGAAGTTCCAGGGGGTGATGATCCCCACCACGCCGATGGGCTCGCGCAGCACCACGCCCAGCGTCGCCTGGCCCAGTGTGTTGTAGCTGTCGCCGTGCAGGTTGCGCGCCAGGCTGGCTGCGTACTGCCACAGGTCGGCCGCGCCCTCGATCTCGGCCAGCGACTGCGCCAGCGGCTTGCCGTTTTCCAGCGATTCCATGCGCGCCAGCGCCTGCTTGCGCACCAGGATGGCGTCGGCCACCTGGCGCAGGATGCGCGCGCGTTCGGCGCCCTTCATCTGCGGCCATGGCCCTTGGTCAAAGGCGCGCCGCGCGGCCGCGACGGCGCGCTGCACGTCCTGCACGCCGGCCTGCGCGTAGACCGCGACCAATTGGTCGTGCGCCGGGGAGCGGCGCTCGAGCCGGGCCCCGTCGGCCGCGTCGCACCACTGGCCATCGATGAGCAGCCGGCCCTGGTAGGGGGATTCCTGATTCGTTCTTGCGTTCATGTCCGTTCCATGGGGCGGGAGTCAGTTCCCGGTGTAGTGGGGCGCGCGCTTCTCCCGGAAGCTCAGGACGCCCTCTTTGGCGTCGTCGGTAAAGGCCGCCAGGGCCCCGGCCATGGCCTCCATGCTGGCCGCAGCGTCCTCCCCTGCGGCCGCGTTGATGAGTTGCTTGCTCAGTTGCATGGACACGGGCGCCCTGGTGCACATCTGGCGCGCCAGCTGCTGCGCGCGCGCGAGCGCAGTCCCCTGCGCGACGACCTCGTGCACCAGGGCGCAGCGCAGCGCGCCGGCGGCGTCCAGGCGCTCCCCGCTCAGGGCCAGGTACTTCGCCGGCCCCGGGCCGATCAGGCGCACCAGGCGCTGGGTTCCCGACCAGCCGGGGCAGGTGGCGATGCTTGCCTCGGGCAGCGCAAATTGGGCGCCCTCGGCGGCAATCCGGACGTCGCTCGCGACCGCCAGTTCCAGTCCGCCGCCGAAGGCGTGCCCGCCGAGCGCCACGATCACCGGCTGGCGCAGGCGCGCCCACTGGTCAAAAACCTGGTGCCCGCGGCGCACCCAGCTGCGCCACATGTCGAGCGGCCCGAGCGCGGCCCAGGCATGGATGTCGGCGCCGGCGCAGAACGCCCGCTCGCCCGCTCCCGTGAGGACCACGGCGCGCACGCTGCGGTCGGCCTCGAGCCTGCGCGCCGCGCCCTCGAGCGCGTCGAGCATCGCGGGCGTGAGCGTGTTGAGCTTCTGCGGACGGTTCAGGGTGACCGTCGCCACCTGCGCGTCGATGGCGATCTGGACGCTCTCATCCACCACGGCGCACCCCGGCAGTCTGGAGCACCAGCCCCATGGGCTGCTCCATGAAAAGGGCGGCGTCCATGGGCCGCAGGTCGTCGGCGACTTGCAGCGGCACTTCCGCTTGGTCCAGCACGTCCCTTTGCAGATCGACGCCGGGAGCGATTTCCGTGACCACCAGCGCGCCGTCGCGCAAAACGACGACGCAGCGCTCGGTGACGTAGCACACCTGCTGCCCGCGCTCGCGCCCGAGCAGACCGCTGAAGGTGATGTGCTCGGCGCTGCGGACGAACTTGCGCGTGCGGCCCTCCTGCACGATGCGCAGCCTGCCGCAGCCGACTTCGAGCCGCGCGCCGGCGGTGAAGAAGCCGGAAAAAACGATCCGCCGGGCGTGCGCGGTAATGTCCACGAAGCCCCCGCAGCCGGCGGTCAGATAGGGCTTCGCGCCGAGCTTGGAGACGTTCACGCTGCCGTTGCCATCGACCTGCAGGAACGACAGCAGCGCGATATCGAAGCCGCCGCCCTGGAAGTAGCTGAACTGCTGCGGCGAGGGCATGATGGCGTCGGCGTTCGCGGAGCAGCCAAACGCAAAACCCAGCAGCGGCATGCCGCCGACGGCGCCCTGCTCGATGACCCAGGTGACTGCGCCGTGCAGGCCCTCTTCCAGAAGAATGCGCGGCACGTTCGCGGAAATGCCGAAGCCGAGGTTGGCCGCGTGGCCCGCCCTGAGTTCCAACGCCGCGCGGCGCGCGATGACCTTCTCCGCGCCCCAGGGCTGCGGCGCGAAGTGCGCCAGCGGCTGAAAAATCTCGCCGCTGATCGCGGGGTCGTAGAGCGTCTGGGTGGTCTGCATCTGCCCGGGGTCGAGGACGACGTAGTCCACCAGATTGCAGGGCACGCGCACGTCGTGCGGACGCAGCGTTCCATCCAGGACTTGCCGTTTGACCTGCGCGATCACGATGCCGCCGTTGTTCCGCGCGGCAAGCGCCTGCTCGAGCCCGCCGAGCAGTGCGCCCTCGTGCTCGTAAGTCAGGTTGCCGCGCTCGTCCGCCGTGGTCGCGCGGATGATCGCCACCTGCGGGACGACGGCGGGAAAGTACAGCCAGTCGCGGCCGTCGAAACGCTCCTTGCGCACGACGGGCTGCGCCGCCGCGCTGGCGTTCATCGCGCAGCCCTGCTGCGCGGGGTCGGCGAAGGTTCCCATGCCCACCTGCGTCAAGACACCGGGGCGCCTGGCGGCCGCGTCGCGGTGCATGTCGAACAGGATTCCGCTGGGAATGTTGTAGGCCGCGACCGTGTCGCCTTCGATCATGCGCCAGATCGCGGGCATGGGCAGCGAAGACGGGCCGCTGGGATAGGAGCCCGCAAGAATGCGCCGCAGCAGCCCCGGCCGGGCCAAGTGGTCTATCCCCCGGATTCCGTACATGTCGCCGGCGGCGATGGGGCTCAGGGCGGTGAGGTTTCTTGGCGCGCCTTCTCTCTCGAAGCGCGCGCCAATGGCCTCGAGCACCTTGTCGGGGCAGCCCAGACCGCTGGAAGAGCTGATGCTGACGATGTCGCCGTCGCGCACGAGCGCGGCAGCCTGTTCCGGCTCGATGAGCTTGCTCACGTTGCTCGCCCTGTCACGGTCAAAGGATCACGGGCGTGCGCTGGCCCGTCTTGCAGGCGTGCAGCACGGCCACGGCGGTGGCCAGCGAACGGACCCCGTCCTCGGCGCTGGCTGCGGGCGGGCCGTCCCCGCGCATTGCGGCGCAGAACGCGGCGACGCCGCGCACGTAGAGGTTCTCGTGCGCGATGGGCAGCAGGGTTTCGCCGCGGGCATCGCGCAGCACGACCTCGCCCACGGGGTGCTGGGTCATGACGTTGCGGCCGACGAGCGAGCCGGATTCGCCGTGGATCTCGATTCCGGTCTGCGCGTGCCGGACGCTGAAGGCGTCGTGGATCTGCGCCAGCACCCCGTTGTCGAAGCGCACGACGGCCATGACCCCGTCTTCCAGACCCTGCTTGGCCAGCGCCGTCGATTGCGACAGGGCAACCACCTCGACCGGCTCGGCGCCGAGCAGGAAGCGCAGCGTGTCCGCGTCGTGCACGGTGATGTCCAGAATCACCCCACCGCCGGCCTGCGGCCGGTCCAGGCGCCAGCCCTGCAGATGCGCGGGCAGGTAGACCGCGTGGAAGACGCGCGCGAACAGCGGCCTGCCGATGGCCCCCTGCGCAATCAGCTCGCGCATCTTGCGGTGCGTTGCCGCGTTGCGCAGGTGGTGGTTCGTCGCCATCACCACGCCGGCTGCCTGGCAGGCGGCGAGCATCTCGCGCGCGTCGGCCACGGTCAGCGCCAGGGGTTTCTCGCACAGCACGTGCTTGCCCGCAGCGGCGGCGGCAAGCACCTGCGCCTTGTGCAACTCGTTCGTCGTGCTGATGTAGACGGCCTGCACCTGCGGGTTCGCCAAGAGCGCGTCCAGCGACTCGGGAACCGAAGCGATGGCGTTCTTGCGCGCGTACTCACGGCCACGCTGCGCGCTGCTGCTCATTACCGCGACGACCTCGTGGCCGGCCTGTGCGCGGATGGCTCCCAGCATGTGCTCGGCGGCGATGGTACTGGCTCCGATGAGTCCCCAGCCGATGGGGGGTGCGGGGTTCTCCGGGGTCTTTTCCGAGTTCATGCACTGGCTTATTGGAACGGTTTAATGGATTATTGGAACGTTCCCATTGGATGTCAACAACAATCCTCCGGAAAATCGGAAACCAGGGGTAAGCACTGACAAGAGGGGTAAGAAAAATGGCGAAAAAAGGAGCACCCAACCCGCCAGGAATCAGGCCTGCAGGGAGCAAGGCAGGGCGTGGGGCAGGGCGCTCCCTGTGCCCGGTTTTCCGTGGCGCATGGCCAGAGGGACGCCGCGCAACGCGCCTTGCCAGGCCGCAGGCAGCGCCCCGGGGATGCACACGGAATGTCGCAATCAGGATAAACTGTTGGAACGATCCAAAACGTTCTCTTCGACGCTTCGCACAAGCAGTCAGTTGGAGAAAGGGCCGCCGCCTCCTGCAGGAAATGACACGCACGCCATGAGCAAGCAAACGCCAGGCTTTCGGGCCGCGACCATCCTCGACGTCGCGTCTGCGGCCAACGTATCCAAGTCCACCGTGTCGCTGGTGTTGCGCGGCAGCGAGCTCATTTCGGCGGAGACCTCGCGCCGGGTGCGCACGGCCGCGAGCAAAATCGGCTACGTCTACAACCGGCGCGCAGCAGAGCTGCGCAGACAGTCGTCGAACACCATTGGCGTCGTCATCAATGACCTGAGGAATTCATTCTTCGTCGAAGTCCTCGTGGGGCTCGAGCGCAGGCTTGCGGACGCTGGCTACACCGTCTTCATGGCGCATACCAACGAGGACCTGAACCGGCAGCAGCGCCTGCTGACCGTCTTGCGCGAGCAGGGCGTTGCCGGCATTGCCATCTGCCCGGCGCTCGCAACGCCGGCCTCGCTGCCCAGGACCGTCAAGTCATGGGGCATCCCGATGGTCGTGATGGTGCGCACGCTGGGGGTCGGAAGCTACGACTTCGCCGGGTCCGACAACTGCGCCGGCGTCCGCTACGCAATGAACCACCTCATCGGCAGGGGGCACGAGCACGTGGCCTTCCTGGGCGGCGTCACGGGCCCGGTCCTTCAGCAGCGCCTCGACGGGTACAAGGACGCATTGCACGCGCACCGCGTCGGCTTCGACCCGGACCTGATCGTGACGTCCCCGCCCACGCGCGAGGGCGGCCACGCCGCGATGCTGCATTTGCTCAGCACGCACAAGCGCGTGAAAGCCGCCGTCTGCTACAACGACCTGACCGCCTTCGGTGCGCTCTCGGCCCTGGGGGACTGCGGACTGCGCGCCGGGACCGACTTTGCGCTCGTCGGTTTTGACAACATCCTGGACTCGGCGCACTCGAACCCGCCGCTGAGCACGGTCGATGTCAAGTCCGAAGTGATCGGCGCCGAAGCGGCGCAGCTCCTGCTGGCCCGCATCAAGGCGCCCGGCACCCGGGTGCGGCGCTTCGTGCAAGCGCCGGCGCTGGTCCTGAGGCAGTCGGCATAAACGCATCCTTGGCGACTCCCCGGCGGCGTGCAGCGCATGCGACTGGTGATAATCCGCACGACCCCGGACCGCATCCCTCACGAGCCGCTTCATGCAAACCTCTGAACTGATTGGCTATCTGGCCGCTTCCTTCACGACCTGCAGCTTCGTTCCGCAGGCGCTGCACACCTTTCGCACGCGCGACGTGAGCGGCATCTCGCTGGGCATGTACAGCGTGTTCACGGCGGGCTTGGTGCTGTGGCTGATCTATGGGGTCACGTTGGCCGCCTGGCCCATCGTCGCGTCCAACAGCATCACGCTCGCGCTGGCCGGAACGATTCTGGGAATGAAGCTGCAGTACGGCGTGCGCCACCCGGGCGGTTGAGCGCGCCCGATCGCGCCTTCGGCTTATTCGGTGCAGCGGCGCAGCGTGTCCACCACCGGGCGCAGCAGCACCGCGCGCAGCCCCCACCAGCCGGCTGCCAGCGCGAGCACGGCCCCGGCGGCGGCGCCAGCCAGCGGCACCCAGGGCCTGATGTTCCAGCTGAAGCCAAACGCGAAACGCGCCAGCGCCCAGCCCACGGCCAGCGCCGCGGCGCTCGCGAGAAAGCCCGCGAGCAGGCCGACGCCGGCGAGTTCGGCGCGCTGCACCTGGCGCAGCAGGCTGGCGCGGGCGCCCACGGCGCGCATGATCGCGTACTCGCGCGCGCGCTCCTCGCGCGTGGCGCTGACGGCGGCAAACAGCACCACCAGCCCGGCGGCGAGCGTGAAGGCAAACAGGAATTCCACCGCCCGGACGACCTGCTCCAGAACGCGCTGCAACTGGTCGATGGTGGCGCTCATGTCCACGTTCGTGACGTTCGGGAATTGGCGCACCAGCGCGTTGTCGAACCCCGGCGTTGCGGGCGCGCGGTACGCCGCGAGGTA
>NZ_AFAL01000429.1 GCF_000193225.1 Verminephrobacter aporrectodeae subsp. tuberculatae At4
CGACTGCGGCGTTTTTGCTCCAGGAAGATGCGCATGCAGCGCGCTGCCTTTCATGTCAATCCACTGTGATCGCTTTGAAAATCCGATTGTGCCGCAATCAGATGCACAAAAAATCACCAGAGAAATAAATGGAAACCCGGACTTCCCGAGGAGACGGCATGGATGCATCCCCCGCAAGGGCGCGCCGCCCAGGAGACGCGGGCCGGTCGGTGCGATGCGGATGGCGCCCGCCGCGGTGCAAGAATGCGCTACCGCAGGCTGCGCGACGGATGAGGGCCAAGCCCAGTGCTTGGCGTGCACAGCGCCCGGGCGGGGTCAACGAACCAACGGATGGAATGCACAGCATGCTCAAGATACTCATTGCCGTGGACGGCTCGGAACTCTCCCTGGACGGCGTGCGCCACGCGCTGACCCTGATACGCCAGGGGCTCGCGGCCACCGTGGTGCTGGCGCACGTGCAGGAGCCCGCCACGCTGTACGAAATGGTCACGGTGCGCGACCCGGAACTGATCGCCGCCGCCAGCCTCGAAGCCGGCGAGCACCTCATGGCCCGGGCGCGTGCATTGCTGGAGGCGGCCGGCGTCCCGTGCGAGACCGCGGTCGGCGTGGGCGACGTGGCGCACACGCTGGTGGACATGATCGAGCGCTCGGGCTGCGACCTGGTCATCATCGGCGCCCGGGGGCAGGGAGCCATCAGCAGCGCCCTGCTGGGCTCGGTGTCGCAGGAAGTCGCGCACGCCAGCCCGGCTCCCGTGACCATCGTCAAGCACGCCGAGGCGCCGGAGGCCGCCGCTGCGGACAACGCCGCCGAAGACGCCGAAGACACCGGGGTCTGAAAACAGGCCCCGGGCCCGCAACCCTGCCCGGCGGCGTCCCCGGATGGCCTACACTTCGCGAGCTTCGCGTCCGGTCTGCGGACCTTGGAGCCGCCCTGCCCATGATCATCACCAGCCTGCTCGACACCGACCTGTACAAGTTCACCATGATGCAGGTGGTGCTGCACCAGTTTCCGGGCGCGCAGGTCGAGTACCGCTTCAAATGCCGCAACCCTGGCGTGCAACTGGCGCCGTTCGCCGAAGAGATCCGCGCCGAGATCCGCGCGCTGTGCAGCCTGCAATTCCAGGACGCCGAGCTCGCCTGCCTGCGCTCGATGCGCTTCATCAAGAGCGATTTCGTGGACTTTCTCGGGCTGTTCCGGCTCAACGAGAAATACATCCACGTCACGCCCCGCAGCAACGGCGAGATCGACATCAGCATCCGCGGGCCCTGGCTGCACACCATCTTGTTCGAGATACCGGTGCTGGCGATCGTGAACGAGGTCTACTTTCGCAACACGCAAAAGGAGCCGAACTTCGCCGAAGGCCGCCGGCGCCTGGACGACAAGATCGCGCTCTTGCAGGCCGACGGCCTGGCGCAGCTCAAGATCGCCGACTACGGCACGCGCCGGCGCTTCAGCCGCGCCTGGCACGAGGAGGTTTTGCGCTCTCTGGTGGCCCGGCTGGGAACCGGCGACCAGCGCCCCGGAGCGCCCGCCGGCCCGGGGCAGTTTGCCGGCACCAGCAACGTGCTGTACGCGATGAAGCTGGGCGTGACGCCGCTGGGCACCATGGCGCACGAATACCTGCAAGCCTGCCAGGCGCTGGGCCCGCGGCTGCGCGACAGCCAGGTGTTCGGCTTCGAGATCTGGGCCAAGGAGTACCGGGGCGACCTGGGAATCGCGCTCTCCGACGTGTACGGAATGAGCGCCTTTCTGCGCGACTTCGACCTCTATTTCTGCAAGCTCTTCGACGGCGCACGGCACGACAGCGGCGACCCCTTTGACTGGGGCGAGCGCTTGCTCGGGCATTACCGCCAGCACCGCGTGGACCCGCGGAGCAAGACGCTGATCTTCAGCGACGCGCTCACGGTCGCGCGCACCATCGATCTGTACCAGCAGTTCCGCGGCCGCTGCCAGCTGGCGTTCGGCATCGGCACCCATCTGACGAACGACCTGGGCAGCCCGCCGGCGCATGAGCCACTGCAGGTGGTCATCAAGATGGTGCGCTGCAACGACCAGCCGGTGGCCAAGCTCGCCGACTCGCCGGGCAAGGGCATGTGCGACGACGAGAAGTACCTGGCCTATCTGCGCCAGGTGTTCGATATCCCTGCGCCGGCGTGAGCCAGGGCGCCCGGGTTTTTTTTGACCATCCGATGAATACAAGACCCATGAACCCTGCGCGCGCACGAATTGCTCTGACCCGGCTCGCCGGACTGAAATGCGCCGGCCCCTGCGCCGCCCTTCTGGCGGCGTTGCCGGGCACGGCCCGCGCGGGCGAGATCGACGGCAGCACGCTGTCCTTGCTCTGGGGCGTTCCCTTTGCGGGAATCCTGCTGTCGATTGCGCTCCTGCCGCTGCTCGCGCCGCACTTCTGGCACCACCATTTCGGCAAGGTCGCGGCGGCGTGGGCGCTGGCGTTCTTGCTGCCTTTTGCGGCCCGCTTCGGACCCGGGGTGGCGGGCGCGGGTCTGGTGCACGTGCTGCTGGCCGAGTACCTCCCGTTCGTGCTCCTGCTCACCGCGCTGTTCACCGTCGCCGGGGGCATCCATATCCGGGGCAACCTGCACGGCCGCCCGGGGGTGAACACGGCCATCCTGGCCATCGGCGCGCTGCTCGCCAGCTTCATGGGAACCACGGGCGCGTCCATGCTCATGATCCGCCCGCTCATCCGCGCGAACGACGACCGCCAGCACGTGGCGCATGTGGTGGTGTTCTTCATCTTCATCGTGTCCAACGCCGGGGGCTCGCTCACCCCGTTGGGCGACCCGCCGCTGTTCCTGGGCTTTCTCAAGGGCGTGGATTTCTTCTGGACCGCGGGCCATATCTTCCCGGAGACCCTGTTCCTGGTGGGCGCGCTGCTGCTGATTTTCTTTGCGCTGGACTCGTGGTACTACCACCGGCGCGAAGAACTGCTGCCGCGCGACCCCACGCCGGACAACCGCGCCATCGGTTTCGACGGCAAGGCGAACTTCGTCCTGCTCGGCGCAGTGGTGGCGCTGGTGCTGCTCAGCGGCATGTGGAAGTCCCCGGTGTCCTTCAACATCGCGGGAACCGACATCGGCCTGCCCGGCGCCGTGCGCGACGTGGGCCTGATCCTGGTGACGCTGGCGTCGCTGCGCATCACCCCCGGGCAGGTGCACGAAGACAATCGCTTCGGCTGGGCTCCGATGCAGGAAGTGGCGATGCTGTTTGCGGGAATCTTCCTGACCATCACCCCGGTGATCGCCATGCTGCGGGCGGGCGCCGAAGGCCCGTTCGCTGCCGTGATCGCGGCGGTCACGCGGCCCGACGGGGCGCCCGATCCGGCCATGTACTTCTGGGCCACGGGAATACTCAGTTCATTTCTGGACAACGCGCCCACCTACCTCGTCTTCTTCAACACCGCCGGCGGCGACGCGGCGGCGCTCATGACCCGGCTCGCGCCCACGCTCGCGGCGATCTCCGCGGGCGCGGTGTTCATGGGAGCCAACACCTACATCGGCAACGCCCCGAACCTGATGGTCAAAGCGATTGCCGAGGACCGGGGCGTGAAGATGCCCGGTTTCTTTGGCTATATGCTGTGGGCGTACTGCGTGCTGCTGCCGCTGTTCGGCGTCATGACTTTCATCTGGTTCCGTTGATTTGATTGGAGACATCCCATGAGCCTGCCCCGGATCCTGGTCACCCGCGCGATCTTCCCCGACGTCGTCGAACGCCTGCGCGCGCATTTCGAGGTCGAGGCGAACCCCGAGGACGCCATCTGGACCCCTGCCGAACTGGCCGCCCGGCTGGCCGACAAGGACGGCGCCTTTACCACCGGCAGCCAGCGCATAGACGCCGCGCTGCTCGCCTCCGCGCCGCGCCTGAGGATCGTCGCCAACATGGCCGTGGGCTACAACAACTTCGACCTGGACGCAATGAACGCCGCCGGCGTGCAGGGCACGAACGCGCCCGACGTGCTCACCGAAACCACGGCCGACTTCGGTTTTGCGCTGCTCATGGCGACCGCGCGCCGCATCACCGAGAGCGAGCACTACCTGCGCGCCGGCCGATGGACGCAGTGGAGCTACGACATGTTCGCCGGCGCCGACATCCACGGCAGCACGCTGGGAATCATCGGCATGGGCCGCATCGGCCAGGGAATTGCGCGGCGCGGCGCGCATGGCTTTGGCATGCAGGTGCTCTACCACAACCGCTCGCGCCTGACGCCCGAGTTGGAAGCGCAATGCAAGGCCACCTACCGGGACAAGCAAGACCTGCTGCGCAGCGCCGACCACGTGGTGCTGGTGCTGCCCTACACCGCTGCGTCGCACCATCTGATCGGCGCGGCCGAACTCGCGCTGATGAAGCCCGGCGCGACGCTGGTGAACATTGCGCGCGGCGGCATCGTCGACGACGCCGCGCTCGCGCAGGCGCTGCGCGCACGGCGCATCGCTGCCGCGGGGCTCGACGTGTTCGAAGGCGAGCCGCAGGTGCACCCGGACCTGCTCGCGCTATCCAACGTGGTGCTCACGCCGCATATCGCCAGCGCCACCGAGCCCACGCGCCGCGCCATGGCCAACCTCGCGGCCGACAACCTGATCGCCTTCTTCGACGGGCGCGGCGCGCTCACGCCGATCAATACGCCCAACGCCACGGCGCGCCAAGGGGGGTGAGGGGGATCGATCCTGGCGCAAGAGACGCGCGCTGATGTCGCACGATTCCTTTTGGCAAACGGGCTTTCCTTGATTTACCAATCTGGTAAACTCGGTGATTCGCTCAATCGAATCAAGGAGCGTTCTTGGAAATTCGATTCAAGGACAAGCGACTACGGCAACTGTGTGAGAAGGAGGCCGTCGCGAGAAAGAAGCTTGGAGACTCCGGAGCGCGCAAACTGCTCGCTCGTTGGGCAGATTTGACGGCAGCCTCGTGCATGAGCGATCTGAAGGCGGGCCGTCCGCATCCGCTCAAAGGAGATCGGTTGGGACAGTTTTCTCTGGCGCTTGATGGCGGCAGGCGTCTGGTCTTTGCGCCAGCCAATGACCCTGTTGCACGTCGGGAAGACGGGTCCATTGATTGGTCTGCCGTGACCGTCGTATGTATCGAATTTATTGGGGACTACCATGACTGAAGCGCTTGAAATGGACACTGCTTTTGCGCCGCAATGGGTGTCGCCGCCAGGGGACACCATCTTGGACCTGCTGGAGGAGCGTGGGTGGACTCAGCAGCAACTGGCGGATCGTCTCGGCTTTTCTACCAAGCATGTGAATCAGCTGATCAAAGGCAAGGTGCCTTTGTCCGAAGATGCGGCCATACGCCTTCAGAGCGTGCTGGGTGCTCGGGCCGGCTTCTGGCTGACCCGGGAGGCGCAGTACCGGGAACGCGTAGCGCTGCAAAAACGGCGCAGCGCAACGCCACCATGGTGCCGTGGCTTGAGCGCTTTCCAATCAAGGAACTGATGGATCAGGGCGTGCTGGTCAAGCGCCGACTCAGTGCCAAGACGAAGCCGGATCTTGTGGGAGAACTGCTGGCCCTTTTTGGTGTTGCGGGCACCAAACAATGGGAAAGCCGGTATGAACAACAGATGGAAATCGCGTTCCGCCGCAGTCGCGAAGACCAGGCAGATGTTGCCGCCATTTCAGTGTGGCTGCGGCTCGGTGAACGGGAGGCCGAAAAATTCGAGGGCCCTCGGTACGACGAACTGCGGTTGCGCCAAGCGCTGGGGAACATCCGGGCGCTGACCCATCAAACGCCGCAGGAGTTCGTCCCCGAACTGCAACATCTGCTGCGTGAAGCTGGGGTGGCTTTTGTGCTCGTTCCGGCACTGCCGAAAACGCATGTCTCTGGCGTAGCACGCTGGCTCAGTCCACATCGCCCGCTGATTCAGTTGTCGTCGTACGGAAAAACCAACGACAAGTTCTGGTTCAGCTTCTTCCACGAAGCCGCCCACATCCTGCTGCACAGCCAGCAGAAGAACGCGGTGTTCCTCGACGATCCCGACCACACGGGCCGGAGTTCCGATAAAGAGGGGGAAGCCAATGCCTGGGCACGCGACTGGCTGATTCCGCCACAGCATGCCCGCGCCATGGAAGAACTGCCTCGCACCCGTGCCGCCGTGCAGGCGTTTGCAAAACAGGTTGGCGTTCACCCGGGTATCGTGGTCAGCCGCATGCAGCACGACCGACTGTTGGACATCAGTTGGCTGAACGACCTCAAAGTCAGGGTCCTCTTTGCCCAAGCAGACCGGACCTGACGCCCCCTGATCACTCCGCACCGCCCTGCAAGCCAGCACCATACGTCTCCATATCGGCAGGCAATAACTCGATGGTCGCGCGCAGACCGGGCACGGCGCGCATCAGGGCCTGCTCGACCTGGCCGCGCAGTTCGGCGGCATGGCGCAGGCTCCAGTCGGCCGGCAGGTGCAGGTGCAGGTCAACGAACTGGCGCTGGCCCGCGCGGCGGGTCGATACGTGGTCGAAGCGCACGGCGCCGGGCGGCTGCAATTGCACGAACTGCTGCAGCGTGGCGTCGATGCGGACCTGCGCCTCGGGCTCGACAGCGCTGTCCATCAGGCCCTGGGACGAGCGCCAGACCAGTTCCACGCCTTCCTTGAGGATGTTCAGCGCCACCCCGATGGCCGCCAGCGCGTCCAGCCAGAGCCAGCCGGTGAGGGAGACACCGACAATGCCGACCAGCACGCCGGCCGAGGTCCAGACATCGGTGACCAGGTGGCGCGCGTCGGCCTCCAGCGCGATCGAACGGTGCACGCGCGCCGAGCGATACATCACCCAGGCGAGCAAGCCATTGAGCGCCGAACTGAGCACCGACAGCCCCAGGCCCCAACCGACCTGCGCGATCGGCTGCGGATCCAGCAGCCTGTGGCCGGCGGCCCAGAAAATGCCCGCCGACACGCCCACGATCAGGATGCCCTCGAAGCCGGAGGAAAAGTATTCCGCCTTGTGGTGCCCATAGGGATGGTCGTCGTCGGCGGGGCGCTGCGCCACCGTCACCATCGCCAGTGCAAACATGGCGCTGGCCAGGTTGACGAACGACTCCATCGCGTCCGACAACAGGCCCACCGAATCGGTGACGTACCAAGCCAGCGTCTTGAGCGCAATCGTGATCAGCGCCACGGCCACCGAGGCCCACAGCAAATGGCGCGGGGTCAGCCAGCGGTACGGGACGGTGGCGCAAGTGGGCATGGGGCTTGTCAGGTGGGGTTGAGGAAAACCCTGATTACACCAGAGCGGGGAGCGCGCATGGCTGCGCGGTGCCGGCGCAAACGGAACGGGCGGACTTTCCGGCTGCTGAAAACGGCTTGCCGGCGTTTCACCACCGGGACAACGATGCGTGGTCTTGGCCAAGCACCTGTCGGAAATTTTGAACCCGATTACTTGGACGCTGCCGGAACGTCTTCGGTGCGCAACCCCAATGACTGCGAATCCAGGGTCATGTTGCGCATGCGCTGGCGCATTTCCGCGCTCACGGCGCGCAGTTGATCGTCGTCTTCGAGCGCGCGCGGCGTCATCAGCACGAGCAGCTCGGTGCGGTTGTTGTTGTTCGTGGTGTTGGCAAACAGCGCGCCCAGCAGCGGGATGCTCGACAGGATGGGAACGCCGCTGCGGCCGTTGCTGTCGTTTTCGCGGATCAGTCCGCCGAGCACGATGGGCTCGCCCGAGCGCACCGCGACACGCGTCTGAATCTGGCGCGTGAGGAACGCGCGCTGGCCCGTCGCCGAGTCCAAGTCGCCAACGTCGGTGACCTGCTGCGAGATGTCCATGGTGATCAAACCGCCCGCGTTCACGGACGGCGTGACGGAGAGCATCACCCCCGTGTCCTTGTAGGTGATGGATTCGGTTATGAGGTTGCCCGCGGTCACCGCGGTGGAGTTCTTCACGGGCTGCTGCTGGCCGACCTGGATGGTGGCGTTGTGGTTGTTGAGCACCAGCACGGAGGGGCTGGAGAGCAGGCGGACCTGCGATTTTTCGGCCAGGGCATTGAGCGTGGCGCGCACGATGCCGGCCTTGTTCAGCAGGGTGTACGAGAAGCCGGGTTGCTTGGCGCCGATGTCTCCGCTCTTGTGCATGTTCAGCAGCGCCTGCCCCTCCCGGCTTCCCGAGAGGCTGTTTTTCACGAACCATTCGACGCCGTATTGCAGATTGCCCGTGAGGCTGACCTCGACGATGCTGGCCTCGATCAGCACCTGCGACGGCGCCTTGTCGAGTTCGCGCAGCGCCTGCTCGATGCGCCGATATTCCGTGCGCGGGGCCCGGATGAGCAGGGCATTGCGCTTTTCGTCGGCGACGATGCGCACATTGCCGTCGAGTTGGTTCGCGGATACGGACGTGCTGCTGCCGGGCGCAGGGGCATTGCCGTCCGGATTTTGCAAGGGCGCTGCGCCCGGCGTTGCACTGCCTGCGGTGTTGACGCTGTCGGCGAAAAAAGCGTGCCCGACGCCCCGGGCAAATTGCGGGGGCGCGGAGCCGGTGGCCACGCCGCCACCCGGCTTGGCGGACGCGGACTCACCGCCGAACAGGCTGCTGAGCATGTCCGCCAGCTGCTGCGCGGAACCGTTTTGCACCAGGTAGACGAAGAGGCCCGCTTCGAGCGCGTCGGTGGGGCGGTCGAGGCGCCGGATCCAGGTTTCCACCTGGGTCAGCAGCTGGCTGCGCGGGGTGACCACGACCAGCGCATTCAGACGTTCGACCGGGAATACCCGGATCAACCCCTCCAAGGGGTTGACCACCTGCGCGGACGCGCCGGCCGCTGCACCGGCGTTCCCCGCATAGGGACTTGCCAGATTCTCGGGTCCGAACATGACCTGCAAGGCCTCGCGCACG
>NZ_AFAL01000428.1 GCF_000193225.1 Verminephrobacter aporrectodeae subsp. tuberculatae At4
GGGGGGCGATACGGCTGCGCACATGGTCCTCGTCTCCTGCGCCGGGTTTTGGCGCTCGGTCATACCCGATCAAATTGTAACCAAACCATCCTGCACCAACCTGCCCTTGAACCGGGGCAGGACGCGGGCGCATCAAGCGCAACCCCTTGACACACAGGGCGCTACGGCGCTACCGGCCCTTCTGCCTGCCAACCGGTCGCAACCACAGCCGCATGAGGCTGTGAATTATGGCTCACAGTGAGGCGACGGCCCAAGTAACTCTTGCATGGTACAAGCCATCGCATCAGTCACTCCGCGTACAATCAACTTACTGGAAGTAACGTAACTAAAACCGATGGTGCCCCATGCTGAACTATCACCCCTCTACCGCCCAACCGAGCGCTGGAAGGAGCTCGCGCCATGGAAGAAAACATAGCGAGAAGATCACGTCAGGGCTGGAGGGCCCAACAAGTAGTTCCACCAACAAGAGAAAACCATCGCATCCCAATGAAGGCGATGTTGGTCACGCCGAGTTCCAGGCCACCCGCACCGGGGCCTTGGGCACAGGTACTGGGTGCGGCAGACCAGCCGCGCTTGCCAGACCGCGCCGCGCCGCGCAGGGTTTCACGCTGATCGAGTTGCTGGTGACACTCGCCTTGGCTGTCATTTTGGCCAGTTTGGCGGCCCCCTCGATGCGCGATTCCATGGCTCGCAGCCGGCTGAGCAACCTGGGCAACGAATTCACCAGCAGTGTTCTGAGGGCCCGCAACGAGGCCGTCAACCGCAATACCTGTGTGACCCTGTGCATGAGCAGCAATGCCGGCGCCAATGCCCCAGCGTGCACGACGATAGGGGCTGACTGGCAGGTGGGCTGGATTGCTTTTTTCAATCCCGCCTGCGACAGAAACATCAATGCCCCGGCAGATTTCAGCGATCTGCTGCTGGCCAGTGAGGCGGCGCCCGCAGATTATAGATTGCAGGCGCAGGACGGCAAGAGAAAAATGATTCATGGTCAATTTTGCGACCGGTAATGCATTTCAGGACGGAGATTTTCCCAGATCCGGGGTGGTGCAGCGGGCTTATGGTATTTGGGATCGACCCGGCCTGGGAGCACCGGCCGGGCGTGCTCTGCCCAGAGGGATGGATACCTTGGCGCCCCGAAGCTATACCCGAAACCCTGATGGCGTAGTGACCCTCACGACCACTACCGATCTGAATTGGCGTCTCCATGATGGCTGGTATTTCAATTTTCCAGGGACTGCGGAAGCGGTTTTGTCAGACCCGATTTCGACTGCAGGGGTTCTGTCGTTTCTGACCATTCGTCCGCGGGATACGACGGTCAGTGAATGTTCTTTGAACCACAAAGCAGCGCTCTATACCGTGAATCCGGTTTCCGGAAAGGTCGATCGCCCTGCCCAGGGCAGCATCATGGTGTTGAGCACGAAGACACCCATCGCCGCCAAGGACATTGACGCTCAGAAGGTGTCCGTGGTCTCTGACATGACCCCCAAGCCTTTTCTCCCGCCAGGATCGAATCTCCCGGCACCGTGCAAACCCGGTCAACACGCCAAGAGGGTCATCACCGGGGGGGCAAGGAGGAGTTTCTGTGCTTCAGCGGCGGTGGATCACAGCGACTGCAATGGCGGGAAATCCCCGGCCTGAGGACCGACCAATGAAGCACGAGCGGCCACAGCGTGGCTTTACGCTGATCGAGGTGATGATCGTCGTGGCAATCATCGGGATCTTGGCCGCCGTGGCCTACCCTTCTTATAAGGAGTTCATGGCCAGGTCCCGGCGTGCGCAGGCCAAGACCGTTCTGATCGGTGCGCAGCAGTGGATGGAGCGGTTTTATACGGAGAATTTCCGCTACGACAAGAACAGTGCCAACGTGGCGGTCACGGATGCGTCACAGTTTCCATCCCGGTTCAGTGTTTCCCCGGTGCCTGGGGAAGGAGCCCCGGTGTACGACATCACCGTGGAAGCCACGTCCAGTACATATACCGTCAAAGCAACGCGCAAGGCGGGCACCGTGATGGCCGATGATCGATGCGGGGATTTTTCTCTTGACCATTTGGGGAGAAAGAAACTGACGGGACATTCCGGTTTTCCAGACGACAAGACTGCCAGTGCAGACTGCTGGAAATGAGGGGAACGCGCTTCCGAGCGTGAGGCCGCCATAGTCGCCAAAGTGCAGCGGTTCCATGAGGCTGTTGAGCAGCGACCAAAACCCCCGGGTGCGGGGATCGTGCAGTTTGTTCAGCCGGCCTGTGACCGCGTCCAGGTCCACCCTTGCGGTGCTCGCCAGGTGCCCGCCAAGCTTGCCGCTAAAGCCCGCTTCGGCGCTGCTGCTGCCCCAGCGCCGCAGCGACACATGCTGCGTTTGCAGCCCGGGCATGGCCTGCTGCGCTGCGGCGTGCAGGGCGTCGAGCGATTGCATGGCTGCCGGGGCGGTGCCGTGCTGCGTGGCTGCTGCTGCGGTGGTGGTGGTGGTGGCGCCGGTCGTCAGGTATTCGTAGCCCTGCTCGAACAGCGGCGCCAGGCCCATCCACGCGCCCGTTGCGGCGATCAGGATATGAAAGCCCAGCCCCCAGACGCCGGTGCATTTGTGCAGGTCCGAGAGCAGCACGCGCGGGCTGCGGTCCCAGCGCAGGGTGAACAGTTCGGCCAGGATTTTGCGGTGGATGACGACGCCGGTGCCGATCAGCACCAGCATGCTCACGCCCAGAAAGCCGACGATCCAGCGCGGCCCGAAGAACAGGAACACGTGCAGCATGCGCAGGTACTGGCCGAGCTGGCTATCGACCGGGCCGACCACGGCGCCGGTGTCCGAGCGCAGGGCGAGCTTGGTGCGCGCGTTGGCGCCGGGCCCGCGCACCCAGGCAAAGTAGTTCGGGTTGACGGCGTCGGGCAGCGCAATCGACTCGACCGTGGCGCCGGGGTAATGCGTTTGCAGTTGCGCCAGCACGGTGGCCAATGCTGCAGGGCGCTCCGAGCGGGGCAGGCGGGCCAGCGATGGATTCGCCCACAGGTCGATTTCGTGCTTGAAGACCACCACCGCGCCCGAGAAGCAGACGATGAACAGCAACAGGCCGGTGACGATGCCGGCCCAGGAGTGCAGGACCAGCAGGCGGCTCAGTGTGCGCGGGCCGGGCATGCGCGTCAGAAGAAATACGCCAGGCCCAGGCTGAAGCTGCGCGGTGCGGCGGGCGAGACCACGTCGGCGGTGATCGCGCCGTCGTAGTACGCCCGGTTGAACAGGTTCCTGACCCCGGCCGTCACGCGGTAGTTCGGGCCCCGGTAGCGGACCGACGCGTCGGCCACGCAGTACGCGGGCAGCGTGAAGGGGTAGGCACCGATCTGCTCGCTCACATAGCGCCCGCCCAGGCCCAGCGTGGTGCGCGGGGACTGCGGCAGCTGGTACGTGGCCCAGGTACTGAGCGTGTGGCGCGGCGTGAGGTTCAGCGGCCGGCCGACGATGGCGGCGTTGTTGTCGCGCGTGACCTTGGTCTGCGTCCAGCTGTAGGCGCCGGTCAGCTTCCAGCCGCTGCGCAGGTCGGCGCCCAGTTCCAGTTCCAGGCCCCGGGCGCGCTGCTCGCCGGTCTGCACGCTGAAGCCGGGGTGTTCCCGGTCCGTGGTGCGGACGTTCTGGCGCACCAGGTCAAACAGCGCCAGCGCGCCGGTGACTTGGCCGCCAAGGGCTTCGTCGAAGGACTCGTACTTCAGTCCCGCTTCCCATTGCTCGCCGGTTTCGGGAACCAGGGGCGTGCCCCCGAAGGTCAGCCCGCCGACCGGCAGAAAGGATTCGCCGTAGCTCGCGTAGGCCGCCCAGCCGGGTCTGAACGCGTGCACCAGACCCGCAGACAGCGTGGTCGCACCGTCCCTCTGCCGCATCCGCACGCCGCTCACGCGGTTGTCGATGTGGTTCGTCGAGCTGTCGCGGCGCAGGCCGAGCAGCGCTGTCCAGTTGGGGCCGAACCGGATCTGGTCTTGCGCGTACAGGCCCGCCACCGTGAGCCGGGACGGCGCGTCGCTGCTCGGCGCTGCGGGGCAGCTGACTTCCATGCCGTAGCGCGGCGCGAACAAATCCAGCGCGCCGATCTTGCAGCTGCGGCGGGTCATCCGGCTGTGGCCGCGGCGCAGGTCCAGCCCCGTGACCAGCCGGTGCTGCGCGCCCAGGGCCGCAAAGCGCGACAGCAGCGAGGTGTCGGTGGCCAGGATGTCGTAGTCCATGGCCTGGAGCGAGACGCCCCGGTTCTGCCAACGCCTGTTGGACTCCAGGGTCCGGTTGTAGACGAATTGGCCCGTGCCCCCCTTGTTTTCATAGCGCAGGTTCTGGCGCAGCGTCAGCGCGGGCGCAAACCGGTGCTCGAGCGCGTAGCCCAGGGAGCTGTTTTCCACGTCGTAGGTGCCAAAGCCCGGGTCCCCCCCGAACAGCGTGCGCGGCAGGCGGCCATTGGGGTTGGGCAGCACCGTGCCGTAGGGCGAGATGCCCTGCTGGAACAGCCATTTGCTGTGGCTGTAAGTGGCAAGCAGTACCAGGTCGGTCCGGGGCCCCAGGTCGATGGACAGCGAGGGCGCAAACCAGCGGTCCTTGCGGTAGACAAAGTGCGTGGGGTCGTCGCTGTCGGAGACCTGCGCGTTGATGCGCAACGCGGTCCTGCCCGATGCGGACAACGGCCGGTTCAGGTCCGCCTGCAGCGTGCGCAGGCCAAAGCTGCCCAGCTCGATTCCGGCCTCGTTCAGCGCCTCCTTGCGCGGCCGCTTGCTCACGGCGTTGACGATTCCGCCGGGCTGCACCTGGCCGTAGAGCACCGAGGCCGCGCCCTTGAGCACCTCAAAGCGCTCGTAGCCGTAGGGCCGCAGCCGGGCCCAGACGCCGGCGCTTTGCACCAGGCCGTCGACCAGAATGGATTCAGTGGCGAGAAAGCCGCGGATGTGGACATCGTCAAGCCCCCGGCGGCCATAGGTGACCGGGCTCACGCCGGCCACGGTTTGCAGCGCCTGCTGCAGGTTGGTGATCTGGCGCGACTCCATCTGCTCGCGCGTGACCACGCTCACCGACTGCGGCGTCTCCAGACGCCGCATCGGGGCCTTGCCCGCCGTCTGCGCATCGACGGGGGCAAAGCCCCGGTCCTTTTCGGCGTCGGCGTTCACGCGCACTTCCTGCAGCGGCGGTGCGGGGGTGCTCGCGGCTTTGTCCGCCGTTTGCGCCAGCGTGGCCTGCGCCAGGCACAGTGCCAGCGCAGCCTGCATCCAGCGCCCGGGCGGGGTTGCAAGGGGGTGGGGGTTGAGGGAGTAAGGCATGGGGGTTTCGCGGAGAAAGTGGAGACCGGAATGGGCGCAGCGCTTCAGAAGAAATACGTCAGACCCAGGCTGAAGCTGCGCGGTGCGGCGGGCGAGACCACGTTGGCGTTGATCGCGCCGTCGTAGTACGCCCGGTTGAACAGGTTCCTGACCCCGGCCGCCACGCGGTAGCTCGGGCCCTGGTAGCGGACCGATGCGTCGGCCACGCAGTACGCGGGCAGCGTGAAGGGGTGGGCGCCGATCTGCTCGCTCACGCAGCGCCCACCCAGGCCCAGCGTGGTGCGCGGGGACTGCGGCAGCTGGTACGTGGCCCAGGTGGCGAGCGTGTGGCGCGGCGTGAGGTTCAGCGGCCGGCCGACGATGGCGGCGTTGTTGTCGCGCGTGACCTTGGTCTGCGTCCAGCTGTAGGCGCCGGTCAGCTTCCAGCCGCTGCGCAGGTCGGCGCCCAGTTCCAGTTCCAGGCCCCGGGCGCGCTGCTCGCCGGTCTGCACGCTGAAGCCGGGGTGCTCCCGGTCCGTGGTGCGGACGTTCTGGCGCACCAGGTCAAACAGCGCCAGCGCGCCGGTGACCTGGCCGCCAAGGGCTTCGTCGAAGGACTCGTATTTCAGTCCCGCTTCCCATTGCTCGCCGGTTTCGGGAACCAGGGGCGTGCCCCCGAAGGTCAGCCCGCTGACCGGCAGAAAGGATTCGCCGTAGCTCGCGTAGGCCGCCCAGCCGGGTCTGAACGCGTGCACCAGACCGGCAGACAGCGTGGTCGCGGCGTCCGCTTGCCGCGTCCGCACGCCGCTCACGCGGTTGTCGATGTGGTTCGTCGAGCTGTCGCGGCGCAGGCCCAGCAGCGCCGTCCAGTTGGGGCCGAACCGGATCTGGTCTTGCGCGTACAGGCCCGCCACCGTGAGCCGGGACGGCGCGTCGCTGCTCGGGGCTGCGGGGCAGGTGGCCGCCATGCCGTAGCGCGGCGCGAACAAATCCAGCGCGCCGATGCGGCAGATGCTGCGCGTCCAGTGGTCGCGGCCGCGGCGCAGGTCCAGCCCCGTGACCAATTGGTGCTGCGCGCCCAGGGCCGCGAAGCGCGACAGCAGCGAGGTGTCGGTGGCCAGCATGTCCGAGTCCATGGACTGGCGCGAGAGGCTGCGGTTTTGCTGGCGCCTGTCCGCTTGCAGCGCCAGGTTGGAGACGAAGTCGCCCGTTCCCTGCCCGGTCTCGTAGCGCAGGTTCTGGCGCAGCGCCATGGCGGGCGAGAACCGGTGCTCGAGCGCGTAGCCGACGGAACTGCTTTGCATGTCGTAGGCGCCCAGGCCCGGATCGCCCGTGAACAGCGTGCGCGGCAGGCGGCCGTTGGGGTTGGGCAGCACCGTGCCGTAGGGCGAGAGGCCCTGCTGGCGCAGCCATTCGTTGCGGCTGTGGTTGGCAAGCAGCACCAGGTCGGTGTCGGGGCCCGGGTCGAGCGCGAGCGCGGCGGCCAGCCAGCGGTCCTTGCGGTAGACAAAGTCCGTGGGGTCGTCGCTGTCGGAGACCTGCGCGCTGATGCGCAGCGCAGTCTTGCCCGATGCGGACAACGGCCGGTTCAGGTCCGCCTGCAGCGTGCGCAGGCCAAAGCTGCCCCGTTCGATTCCGGCCTCGTTCAACGCCTCCCTGCGCGGTCGCTTGCTCACGGCGTTGACGATTCCGCCGGGCTGCACCTGACCGTAGAGCACGGAGGCCGCGCCCTTGAGCACTTCAAAGCGCTCGTAGCCATAGGGCTGCATCCTGGCGCGTATGCCGGGCCCTTGCACCAGGCCATCGACCAAAATGGATTCGGTGGCGCGAAAGCCGCGGATGTGGATGTCGTCAAACCCCCGGCGGCCATAGTTGACCGGGCTCACGCCGGCCACGGTCTGTAGCGCCTGCTGCAGGTTGGTGATCTGGCGCGACTCCATCTGCTCGCGCGTGACCACGCTCACCGACTGCGGCGTCTCCAGCCGCCGCATCAGGGCCTTGCCCGCCGTCTGCGCATCGGCGGGCGCAAAGCCGCGCTCCCTGTCGGCGCTGGCGTCGATGCGCACCTCCTGCATCTGCGGCGGCGCGGCGGATGCTCCGGCCGGAGCGTCCTCTGTCTGCGCCCAGGCGGCCTGCGCGAGGCACAGCGCCAGCGGCAGGCGGGTCGTCAGGGTCGCAAAGGGGCGGGCCGCGCGCTGCGCCACCCGCAAGGGCTGAGAAACCATGGAAGTCCCGGAGAAGAGGAAAAAGTTTCAACGCAAGGGCGCTGGCTTGCGTTTTCCGGGACGCTGGCTGGCAGGAGCGGCGATTCTAATGCGAATCTTTACCGTTTGAAACGCCGGGGGCGCCGCCAGCGGCCTGGCAAGTCCCGTTCTGCCGAGCCCCTCCTGGCTTGGCCCCCGCGCTGCATGCGCCATGCAAGAGGGCACTCGCAAAGAGTCCGTCGTTTCAGCGGTTACCATTTGCGCCCATGCGAATGCTGCTCTACAAAGACCTTGACACGCGCCGCGTCAAGGCGACGTTTGCCAAGGTGCGCACGGCGATCGAGGCCGGCGACCTGCGCAGCCCCGACGTCAAAAAACTCTCGCCCACCCCGTACTGGCGCGCCAAGCTCGACCACACGAACCGCCTGTTGCTGCAGTTCGCGCGCCATGGCGAGGAGACCGTTTGTCTGGCACTGGAGGTGATCGAAAACCACGCGTATGAGAAGTCCCGCTTTCTTCGGGGCGCGCGCATCGACGAAGCCAAGATCGAACATGAGCCCTTGCTCGCCGACCCGTCCCAGGCGGGCGCCGCGAGGATCGCCGATGCCCTGCCCATGCGCTGGATTCATCCCACCCGCGCGGAATTCGAACTGCTCGACAAGCCCATCGTCTTCGACGACGCGCAGGAGGCCGTGCGCCGGCTGCCGCCCCCCGTGGTCGTCGTCGGCTCGGCCGGATCGGGCAAGACCGCCGTCACGCTGACCAAGCTGCGCGAGGCCGAGGGCCACGTCTTGTACGTCACGCAGTCGGCGTACCTGGCGCAGTCTGCGCGCGCGCTGTACGACGCCCACGGCTACGAGAACCCGGCGCAGGAGGTGGACTTCCTCAGCTACCGCGAATTCGTCGAGACGCTGCGCGTTCCCGCCGGCCGCGAGGTGGGCTTTCCCGCCTTTCGCAGCTGGTTCGATCGGCATCGGCAGACGGTGCGCAGCGCGTTGGGCGACCTCGACGCGCACGCCGTTTTCGAGGAGTTCCGGGGCGTGCTCAGCGCCAGCGCGCAGGGCCCGCTCGATCTGCCCACCTACCTCAGCCTGGGGCCACGCCAGTCCTTGCTCGCGGCGGACGCGCGCGAGGCCGCGCACGTGCTCTTCGCGCGCTACCGCCAATGGCTGCACGAGTCGAACCTGTTCGACCTGAATCTGGTGGCGCATGAATGGCGCCCGCTGGCCGCGCCAAACTACGACTTCGTGGTCATCGACGAGGTGCAGGACCTGACCAACGTGCAGCTCGCGCTGGTGCTCGCCTGCCTGAAGAACCCCGGGCAATTCCTGCTGTGCGGCGACTCCAACCAGATCGTTCATCCCAACTTCTTCTCCTGGGCGGCGGTGCGCACGCTGTTCTGGCACGGCCTGGCCGGTCAGGCCGCGCAGCACCAGGCGCTGTCGGTGCTGCAGGCGAATTTCCGCAACACGCGCGCGGTCACCGATCTGGCGAACGCCCTGCTCAAGATCAAGCAGGCGCGCTTCGGGTCCATCGATCGCGAAAGCAATTTCCTGGTCCAGAGCGCTTCGTCGCTCGCCGGGCAGGTGCGCCTGCTGCCGGCGCGCGCCGCCACGCTGCGCGAACTGGACGCGCAAACCCGCGCCTCCGTGCACCACGCGGTCATCGTGCTGCGCGACGAAGACAAGCCGGCGGCGCGCGAGCACTTCCGCACGCCGCTGGTGTTCTCGGTGCACGAGGCCAAGGGGCTGGAGTACGCGCACGTGGTCCTCTACGCGCTGGTGTCCGGCCAGCGCGCCGCTTACGCCGAGGTCTGCCAGGGCGTCACGCCGGCCGATCTGCAAATCGACGAACTCGCGTATGCACGCGCACGCGACAAGGGCGACAAGTCGCTGGAGCTCTACAAGTTCTACGTGAATGCGCTGTACGTGGCGATGACGCGCGCCGTCGAGAGCCTGGTGCTGGTCGAGTCGGACACGCAACACCCCTTGCTCAACCTGCTCGGCCTGCAGGTCGCCGAGGCCCAGACCCAGGCGGGAACGCCGGTGCAGGCCTCGTCGCGCGACGAATGGGCGCAGGAGGCGCGCAAACTCGAATTGCAGGGCAAGGACGAGCAGGCGCGCGCCATCCGCGAAACCTTCCTGCAAACCCAGCCCGTTCCGTGGACGCCGTGGTCCGAAGACACGATGGGCACGTTTGCGCCGCGCGCGCTCGACCGTGCGCAGCCGTCGAACAAACCCCGTCAGGCCCTGCTCGACTACGCGCTGTGGCATGGACAGCAGGCCTGGGTCGAGCAGCTGGCAAGCCAAGCGCAGTTCGCACCCGCGCGCCGCCTGGCGCCGGACGGCAACTTCGGCTGGGCGGCGGGCTTCATCGCGCAGGACTCCCAGCGCGTGCGGGAACAGGCCTGGCGCGAGGTCGGCCTGCTGCGACAGCGCTACCTGCAGCCCTATACGGCGCGCAATTTCAAGGACTTGCTGCGCCAGTGCGATCAGTACGGCATCGACCACCGCTGCCCCACGGGCGCGACCCCGCTGACGATGGCCGCGCGCGCCGGCAACCTCGCCCTGGTCGACGCCCTGTTGGCGCGCGGGGCCAACCCCTTGCTCGAGGACGAGTTCGGCCATACGCCGTGGTTCGCGGCGCTGAACCGGGCAATGGAAGATGGCGAATTTCTCCAGCAGTCGATCGGGCCGCTGTTCGAGCGCATCGCTGCGCCGGTCCTGGACGTGCAGTCGGACGGCCGCCTCATTCGGCTGGAGCGCCACCAGGGCGAGTACTGGATCCTGAGCCTGATGCTCGCCGGCTTCAAGACGCAGCGCACCTGGTGCGTGCAGCGTCCGCTCGACCTCTACCGATACGGCAAGGGATTCTTCGCCGATGAACTCAACGCAACCCTGACGGGTTTGCCCGAGCACCTGTGGCGAGCGCAGCGGCACAAACGCAGCTACGTGAACCAGGTGTTGGCGCGCGCCGAGGTCCACAGCGCCTACCTGCCGGCGCGCCGCCTGTGGGCACGCACCACCAACGGCCACTACCTGCCGAACCCGCATCTGCAACTGCGCGCCCACGCCGCGGCCGATGCACCGGCTTGGCGCCCGGTGTACCAGGTGCTGAATCTCGCGTGGGCGGACGCCGGCAGCTTCAATCCGCAGGTCTGGGGCGCGTCGTTGAAGAACTACGTGGATTCGCTGCTGCGGGCCTGAGGCAGGCGCCCGGGCGTTGCGGCCTCGTGCGCATGGCGGATCTCCACCCGGTTGCGGCCCGCGCGCTTGGCGTCGTAGCAGGCCATGTCGGCGGCGCCCAGCACCGAGGGCAGGTCCTGCAGCCTGGCGTCGAGCGCCACCAGGCCAATGCTCACCCCCAGGGTGAAGCTGCGGCCCTGGTACGACGGCTCCCAGGCGTGCACCAGGGCGCACAACTGCTCGGCCACCGCCTGGCCCCGCGCCAGCGCGCAGCCGGGCAGCACCACGGCGAACTCGTCGCCCCCGAGGCGGGCGACCCAACCGATCCGGCGCACCTGCGCCGCCAGCAGGCGGGCCACGTGGCGCAGCACGTCGTCCCCGGCGTCATGGCCTGCGACGTCGTTGACCACCGTGAAATGGTCCAGGTCGAGAAACAGCACCACCCCGTCGCCCTCGCCGTCCGGCGCGCACGCGCTGCGCTCGGCCAGCAGCCGACCGAGCCGTTCGTCGAACGCCACGCGGTTGTAGATCTGCGTGAGCGCGTCGTGCGTGCGCTCCCAGGTCTGCTGCAACTGCGCCTGGCGCGCGGCGGTGATGTCCTCCAGGATCCAGACCATGCCGCCGTGCAAATCGTCGGGCCACACGCTGTGCCCCTGCACGCGCGCCCACACGGGCGTGCCGTCCTTGCGCACGAAGCAGATATCGCCGTCGAACGCCCCGTGCGCGAGCACCTCGGCGCGCATGCGCTCGCGCGTGCGCGCGTGCTCCGCGTCGCTCGCGTACAGGGTGCGCACGCTGCGGCCCTGTAACTCATCGACGCCATAGCCCAGCAGCACGCAGGCCTGGCGGCCGATCACGTCCAGCATGCCGTGGCGCGTGATGGCGATGCCCACCGAGGCGTTGTCCAGAACGGCCTGGAACTGCCCGTCGAGCAGATCCCGCAGCACCCGCTGCCGGGCGCCCTGCTGCACCAGGCCCTGGAACGCGCGCACCAACTCGCCCACCTCCCCGCCCGCGTCCGGCCAACCCGTGTCCGCGGGGGGCTGCGGGCACACGCCGGTTTGCAGCAGATGGCGCGCCCTGCCCGTGAGCCGCGCCAGCGGCTGGGCCATCCAGGCCATCGACGCGAGCGCCAGCAGCGCGCACAGCGCCATGC